>JBCAXC010000018.1:0-13404 GCA_038534255.1 Pseudomonadota bacterium | reverse complement strand
GTCGACGGCGCGGGAGATCGGTTGAGAGAGTTGGTCAAGCTCGCGGAATGCGGCGGCGAAGCCACCGTCGGTCTGGCGTTGGCGGGCCGGGTGATGCTGTCCGAGCGCATCGCGAAAACCGCCCTTTGCATAAAACTCATGCAACCCTTCGAGGGCACTGCGCAGTGCGGCGCGTCCCAACTCGCTGGTGCGATACTCCGCCAGCACGCCTCGCGCGCCCTCTTCTCCGCCGAGCGGACGCTCGATCTTCATATCGCGAACGGCGGCCATGCCCATCACATAGGTCTGCATCAGCTCGAGCGTGACCTCGTCCGCCGCGCGCCAGATCGGCTGATCCGGACCGGGACGCACCAGCTGTGCCGCTATGCCGGATTTATCCTCCCACGCATCGCGAACGGCGACGGCCATCGCGCTCAGATTGCCCGCGATCGCTCTTGCGTAGGTGCACGCCAGCGGGGTCAGGCGGCCACTCGGTCCCTCACGGGCGACCTTCGCGTGCAGCACCACTTCCAGCGCCGTCAGCCCCTGCAGCGCGACACTCATGCCCGCAAGTTTCGCCGGATCATCGATGCCCGGTTTCTTGCGGGCGAGGGCGCGCCTTACCTGTCGTCGGCCTAGCCCGCGCCGGTCCGGCCAGTAAGCGAAACGATCCGCGCGGTTCCTCGCTTTCATCGGGCCGAACCGCAGATGCTCGATGCGCGCGCGGGCACGCACGCCATTGGCGAACGCATTCTCCAGCGCGCTGCGCGCCTGCGGCGTGGGGTCGGCGCAATAGGCGTCGGTTGCCGCCACAAGCGATGCCATGGCGTCGGCGAGCGCGCGATAGGACGGGCGGATGTGGTTATCGATCGCTGTCCGGGCAAGAGCCGCATGATCGAACGATTTTTTCTCCGCGATGGTGGATGGCGTTGGCTGGGGCGCGGCGGCTTGGGCGGTGATGCCGGGCGTGCTGAGAAAGGCGAGCGCACCGAAGATTGCGGAAACAAAGCGGTTGGCGATGCGTCTCATCACAGCGACGCCACGAACGCGATCAGGGCCGCGCGATCTTCCGGGCTCAGCGCCGCAAACCCATCGCGCGCGCGTTGACCTTCGCCGCCATGCCACAGAATTGCCTCCTCGATCGAACGGGCACGCCCGTCATGGAGGAATTCGGTGTGGCCGGAAACGGCCCTAGTGAGGCCGATGCCCCAGAGAGGCGGCGTGCGCCATTCCCGTCCACTCGCGCCGCGTTCGGTGAGGCGATCCGCGAGGTCCTCGCCCATATCGTGCAGCAGCATGTCGGTGTATGGCCAGATCACCTGATTGTGGAGGTTTGTGTCCGGCACCGCGCTTCCCGTCGTCCAGCTCGGCGTGTGGCATGATGCACAGCCGACCTCGGAAAAAATTCTCTGCCCTCGTTTGACGGCCGGCGCATCGGCGTTGCGCCGTTGGGGCACGGCGAGTTGGCGCGTGTAGAACGTCACGAGGTCCAACAGGGATTTCGGCAGTTCGTGTTTTCCCTCCGTTGCACCATGCGGTGCGCCACGACACGCCGTCTGCGCTTGCGTGCACTCGCCCCACGCCGCGGGGCGCAGCGGCGAAGAAATGCCAACATCGTTCACGAAGGCATCTGCGGCCTGCTCTTTGAGGGTTGGCATCGCCGCGCGCCATCCAAAGCGCCCGATCGTCGGCGTGTCGCGGCCCGGCAACGTCACATCGCGCACCCGGCCGCTCACGCCATCCCCATCCGCATCGTCCGGATCAGCGCCCTGCCGGATCGCCGCTTCCGGGATCGCCTCAAGCAGGCCGAGGCCAATCATCTGCGGCGCGATCCGCGGCGAAAGTGCAACGCCATCCGCTAACGGACCATAATTGAGATCCTCAACCGTGTAGGTGGGGCGGCGCAGACTGATCGTCTCGCCCGAGGGGTAGGCGAACGGAACCTCCTCATAGGCGATGCGGATGCGCCCTTCGGGCTCCAGACCCTGAACCGCAAAGTCCTGCAACTGACGCCCGTAGACCGGATCGGGCGCGCTGGCCGACCCGGCTGCGTCCGGCACGCCGAGGCGCATGACGAAGGAGATCGCGTTATCTACCGGGTGCGGCCCGCTCGGTGTGTGCCCGCGCCCGTCCTTGAGGTGGCAGCGCTGGCAGGAGCGTGCGTTGTAGATCGGCCCGAGGCCGTCGGAGCTCTTTGTGGACGCCGGAGACGAGACCCAGAGTTTTCGAAACACGGCGTTGCCGAGCTTGAAGTCGAACTCTTTTTCAAATGCAAGATTGCCTGACGATTGCGAGAACGCGTTCCGTCCGGCTGGTCGAGATTTTGCCGTTGCATGCCCACCAGGGCGCAGCGCGCTATCCGATTGGGCGTCCTTCGCTGCAGAGTTTGCCGTCGCCAGCAAGCCCACGACCAGCGCCGGGACCATGGCGAGCGCGCTTAAGGCAAGCCATGCTTTGCGCCCCGCCGCCGCCGTCTTCGCTTTCGGCACCGCAACTCGCATGACCTGCCCGGCTCCCTGATCTCGGGTGCGACGCATAACACGTTGAATGCGCTGAGCTTAGGCGACTCGCCTGGAGAATGCGACGCGGCGGGCGAGCGCAGAGGGTGGATGGGGGGCAACGGGTGAAGCGCGGAGGTTCTTGATCACCAGAACTGCTTCACGCTCTTTCCGTTGGCAATGATCTGTTTCGCGTGCGCTGCAGTGCCCCAGCGATGGAAAACGTTCGCAGATCCGCTGCGGTACACGAAGAGGTACTGCGTTGCCCCGGGCCGGAAAATCCCATCGCGCGATTGCGGCCCGAATAACGAGCCCGATTGATGCGCCACGCTGATAGGGTGACTGCCGGAGGGAACACTGACGCGCTTCGACATGCATGAGCGCAGACGCGCAATGACCTTGCCCTTCACCCGCACGACGTAGCGCGCACCCGCCAGCCTCAAACCCGTCAACCGATTGATCGGGGCGCACTCCGCGTACACGACAAGCTTTGTCGTGCCGCCCTGAAGTTTTGCGAGTTCCGCGGGCGGCAATGGCTTGGCCGCACAGGCCGCCAACAGCATAGCTATCCCAATAGCCAAGCCTAAACGTCCACCACGCATCACTTACTCACCCATCAGATTAGCGGAAACGGACAACGCCTGTTCCGAAACATCGCGAAAGCAGAACCCCATCGCGGGCCAGATCACAATCATAATTGCGCGATGCGGTCGGTAGAAAATTACACGGTGTGACTTGCGGAAAGCGCGATGCCGCGCCGGCAGCTAAGGGGTGTTCACGACAATTCGATGGGTGACGCTACGCCTCATCCGCCCTGCGGGCACCTTCTCGCCGCGGGCGGGGAGAAGAGGAAACAGAGTGACGCTGCCCCTCGTCCGCCCTCTGCGGGGCGATCCCTGTCGGCGCTGGCAGGCCTTCTCGCCGTGTATCTATCAGCGGCGCGACAATCCTGCCTGCGATGCCACCGCCGTTCCCCGCGAGCGGGGCGAACGGAACATCCTCACCCTTTCGCCTTGGGGAGATCCTTGCGGATGTGCAGCTCTTTCAGCTGAGCATCGGAGACGGTGCCGGGAGCGCCCATGAGCAGGTCTTCGGCTTGCTGGTTCATCGGGAACATTGTGACTTCGCGGATGTTCGGCTCTCCGCAGAGCAGCATGACGATGCGATCGACGCCCGGCGCAATTCCACCGTGGGGCGGGGCGCCGAACTGGAGTGCGCGGAGCATGCCGCCAAATTTATCCTCCACGACCTCGGGACCGTAGCCGGCGATCTCGAATGCCTTCATCATGATTTCGGGCTTGTGGTTCCGGATCGCGCCGGAGGATAATTCGACACCGTTGCAGACAATGTCATACTGGTAGCCGAGGATGTCGCCGGGGTCTTTCGTCTCCAGCGCGTCCATCTCGCCCTGCGGCATGGAGAACGGATTGTGCGAGAAGTCCCAGCGTTTGCCTTCGGCGTCCCACTCGTACATCGGGAAGTCCACGATCCAGCAGAAAGCGAACTGATCTTCGTCGACCAGTTCAAGCTCTGTGCCGGCCCGGGTCCGCGCGGCACCGGCGAACTCAGCGAACTTTTTCGGGTCACCCGCGGCGAAGAAGACTGCGTCGCCATCCTTGAGGCCGAGTTGCTCGCGGATCGCGGCTGTGCGCTCTTCGCCGATATTTTTGGCGATCGGTCCTGAACCAGCGCCGTCTTTGAAGAAGATATAACCCAGCCCGGGCTGGCCTTCGCCCTGCGCCCAGGAATTCATTCGATCGCAGAACGCACGTGATCCACCCGTCGGTGCGGGGATTGCCCAGACGCGGTTGGCTTCGTCCTTTTCCAACAGACCCGCAAAAATCTTGAATCCCGAGCCGCGGAAATGCTCGGAGACGTCCTGCATTTCGATCGGGTTGCGCAGATCAGGCTTGTCGGAGCCGTACTTGCTCATCGCCTCAGCGAACGGGATGCGCGGAAATGTTTCGGTGACGCGCTTGTCGCCACCGTGCGCAACGAAGAGATCGCGGAGCACCGGCTCGACGGCGGCGAACACGTCGTCCTGTGTGACGAAACTCATCTCGATGTCGAGCTGATAAAACTCCCCCGGCGATCGGTCGGCGCGTGCATCTTCATCGCGGAAGCACGGCGCGATCTGAAAGTAGCGGTCGAAGCCCGCCATCATGATGAGCTGCTTGAATTGCTGCGGCGCTTGCGGCAGCGCATAGAATTTTCCGGGGTGCATGCGCGACGGCACGAGGAAATCCCGCGCGCCTTCGGGGCTCGACGCGGTCAGGATCGGCGTCTGGAATTCAAAGAACCCGGCATCCGTAATGCGGCGGCGCAGATCAGCGATGATCGTCGAGCGCTTCATGATGTTGGCGTGGATGGTCTCGCGCCGCAGATCGAGAAAGCGATACTGCAGGCGGCGATCTTCGGGATAGTCGGGCTCACCGAAGACCGGCAGCGGCAGCTCTTTCGCTTCGGCCAACACATCCAGCTCGCGGATGAAAATTTCCACCGCGCCCGTTGGCAGCTCGGCATTCACCGTCTCGTCAGAGCGCTGCTTTACCTCACCGGAAATCTGGATCACCCACTCAGACCGCACGGTCTCCGCCAGCTTGAAGGCGGCAGAGTCTGGGTCGACCACGCACTGCGTCAGCCCATAATGATCGCGCAGATCGATGAACAAAAGCCCGCCGTGATCGCGCACGCGATGGACCCAGCCCGAAAGCGTCACCGTGCTGCCAACGTCGTCCGCGCGCAGGGCGCCACAGGTGTGGGTGCGGTACTTCGAGGTGAGGTGAGCATCTGCCATGATGTGCGTCCCGGCCGCGGCGTCGCGACCCTTTTTGCGTGAAGTGAAAAGCGGGAATGCCGACCGCAGGCACACTGCACCTGATGGGCCGGATCAACGCGCCGGACAAGCGCACGCACCCCCCGGATTGTCAACCGGGCGGGGATGTTGGCTCCCAACCCACCAATCGCGACATCGCGGGCCTCGATGCGACGGGCGGCGCGATTTCGGTTGCGTGGGCGGGCAAACGGGCGCCTAGAGGTTTGATCTGTTTTCCCTTGTGGCGACCGGCGAAGCGTCGGCGTCTGCTGCCTGCGGAGTGGCGCCGATGAAATCGCTCCCGACGTTGCTGCCGCTGCTGCTGGCGGTTGCCGTGCTGCTGTGTGGCAATGGCGTGCTGCTGACACTGATTGCGCTGAAGGCGGATGCGGCCGGGTGGAGTGCGACGACGATCGGGCTGCTCGGCACGACGTATTTTGCCGGCTTCCTGATCTCCTCGACTTACACGCCGCGGCTGATCGATCTTGTCGGGCATGCGCGCGTGTTCGCGGCGCTTGCGGCGCTCTCCGCGATCTCGGCGCTGATGCTCGTGCTGGTGGAGGATCAGTACGTCTGGATGGCGTCGCGGGCGCTTGCCGGGTTCTGCATCGCTGGGCTGTTCACGGCGATCGAAAGCTGGATCAACGGCGCGGTCGACAATGCGGACAGGGGGCGGATGCTGAGTATTTATGCGCTGGTTGATCTCGGTGCCGTGACTGCGTCGCAAATGTTGCTGCCAGCAATCGGGACCGAGGGAACCATGCTGTTCCTGCTCACGGCGATCATGTTCTGTTTTTCCGTGGTCCCGGTGACACTCTCGCCGAAGGACGCACCGCAGGCGTTCGAGCCGGTGAAAATGAAATTTCGCGATGTGTGGAAGGTGTCCCCGCTTGCCTTCGCGACGTGCTTCATCATCGGGCTGACGAACAGTTCCTACCGTACGGTCGGGCCGATCTTTGCCATCGAAGTCGGGCTCGATACGGCGGGCGTCGCCTATTTCATCACGGCTGGAATCATAGGCGGGGCGGCGCTGCAACTGCCAATCGGCTGGCTGTCAGACCGGATTGACCGGCGTAAGGTGCTGGCGGGGTGCACAATCGCGGCCGTGATTGCCGGGATCGGGCTCGCCTGGCTGTCGCAGGGCGACCGAATGCATGCGCCGGGCTCAAGCATCTATCTGACCGGGCTGTCGAACACGTGGTTCTTTGCCGGGTCGTTCCTGTTCGGCTGCTTTGCGATGCCGCTTTATTCCATCGCCGCGGCGCATGCGAACGACTTTGCGCGGCCCGGCCAGTTCGCGACGATTACTGCCGGGATGCTGTTCACCTACGGGGTGAGCGCGACGTTCGGGCCGATGCTGTCGGCGTTGTCGATGGACTGGTTTGGCCCACCGGGATTCTTCGCCTTCATCTGCGCGGCGCACGCCATGCTCGTGGTCTTCGCGTTCAAGCGGATGGCAGCACGCGATACCGTGCCGGATGATGAGCGGGTGAGTTATGCGCCGCTCCTGCGCACATCGCGCGGGGTGTTCAAGCTCGCCAAAAGGCGGCTGACGCTCAGCCAGTCGGAACTTGAAGAATTGAATGAGAAGGAGGCGCGGGAGGCTTAGCCGAGCCAGGCCGAGCCAAGCAACGTTGGATGACGCGATCCTGAGTTGCCGACCTTCGTCACTCCTCACTTGCCCGACTGAGACGCCCGTCGCCTCCCCGCCTGAGGCGCTCTTCACCTCCCCGCCTGGGGCCCTCTTCACTTGCCCGCCTGAGGCGGGGGGCCGCAACCCCGAGGAAACAATTTTTCACGACAGACTCAAAAGGGTTGGCTATAGCGCGCTCATGAAAGCCATCACGACGACTGACGCACTGCAGACCGCCTGCAACGCGCTCGCTGCCTCCCCTTATGTGACCGTTGATACGGAGTTCATGCGGGAGAGCACGTTCTGGCCCATCCTCTGCCTGATCCAGATGGCCAGCGATGACACCGAGGTGCTTGTCGATCCGCTGGCGGAGGGGCTGGACCTCGCACCGTTCTTCGCGTTGATGGCGAACCCGGATGTGACAAAGGTGTTTCACGCCGCACGCCAGGATGTGGAGATTATCCATCATCACGCCGGGATCATCCCGACGCCGCTGGTCGATACGCAGGTCGCCGCAATGGTATGCGGGTTTGGCGACAGTATCGGTTACGCCAATCTCGCCAAGCAGATCTGCAATGTCGACATCGACAAATCCTCCCGCTTCACGGATTGGGCGCGGCGCCCGCTGAGCGAGAAGCAGCTTGTCTATGCGCTCGCCGACGTCACGCATCTGCGCATTATCTACAAACATCTCGAGAAGCTGCTGGCGAAGTCGGGCCGTCGTCACTGGCTGAGCGAGGAGATGGATATCCTGACCGATCCCTCGACGTACGAGAGCGATCCGGCGCAGGCATGGAAGCGGCTCAAAGCCAAGGTGAAATCACGCAAGGCGATGGCCGTGTTGATGGAGCTGGCGGCGTGGCGCGAAGAAGAGGTGCAGCGCAAGGATGTGCCACGCAATCGCGTTCTGCGTGATGAGGTGATCTACGACGTCGCGAACCAGGCACCGACGAGCGAGACGCAACTCGCGAAGCTACGCACGATCTCGGAAGGATTTGCACGCTCGCGGACTGGCAAGGACGTGCTTGCTGCCGTCCAACGGGGACTTGATCGTGATCCTGAGACGGTACCGTCGATCAAGCGCGGCGCGCCACCACCACCGCAGGCGAGCGCGATTGTCGATCTGTTGCGGGTGCACTTGAAGGCGGTGTCGGCCAATAATGACGTCGCGGCCAAGCTGATTGCGACAACCGACGATCTGGAGCGTATTGCGATCGAGGACGAGGCCGATGTGCCGGCGTTGCGCGGTTGGCGGCGTGAATTGTTCGGCGAGGATGCCTTGGCGATCAAGCGCGGTGATCTCGGGCTCGTCGTGCGGAACGGCAGCGTCGGCACGGTCGAAGCGTGAGACCGGAGCCCGGACGACTCACGTATGGCGGAGATTGACCGGGGCGGCGAGTGACAGCTCCTTCGCCAGCACCTTGAATCTGTTGTAGAGCCGTTCGCCGCGCAGATTGGCGTGATCTTCGGTCAACGTGATCATCAGCTGTTCGTCTTTGATCTTCAGCTTTGCGGCAGGCAGAATGCCGGTCTCGCCAACACTCAGTGCCTGCGCTGCGCGAATGGCCGCGCCCAGAATGCGTGCGCGCTTTTGCATGGCCCGCGGGATCAGCGAGCGGAAGCGATTGCTGAAGTCGTCGCGCACCAACCCTTCGTGGCGGAAATAAATCACAAGGGAGAGAAATGCGATCCCGACGTGATCAATGCTGGTCGAAGCGGCGTTCTCAAGCACACCAACGCTTTGCTGGCTGCGATAGTCTGGATGCGAGCGCCAGCCGAGATCCGCAACGAGGCAAGCCGCGTGGCGCAGGCGCTTTTCCTCCGCGCTTTCGGTGATCTTCGCGGCTTGAAACAAGCGATCCGTCCAGCTGATCAGATCGTCGGCGTAGTCCGGATTGCGCGCACGATAGCTCGCGAGCAGGCGGCATGTTGCGAGGAAGGCGTCTTCCTTGCGCTCTGACTTCGCAAGACGCGAATAGACGAGCCCTTCGCGAATGCCGGTCGCGCAAATGACGATGCTTGAGGGGCGCATTCGCTTGATCAGGCGATGGAGTACCGCCGCACCATAGGGCACGACCTCCACACGACTCTTCGATATATCCTCCGCACCGCCAAAAAAATCGATCGGCATGTCCTGGAGATCGCGCACAAAGCGCGTCGTCTCCCCAGCGCTGATGCGGTACTGATGGAGGACGTGGAGCGGATAATCGCGATAGTGCATGTGAAGGCGGGCGATCGCGCGCCAAGTGCCACCGACGGCATAAAACGGGCGATCGCGACCAGCTTCCAGCCAGTCGAGCGCATTGAGTTCCACATCGATGCGATTGCGGACGGCGGCGAAATCCTCGCCGTGGGTTTCGAGCAGGCGCAGACCACCAAGCGGCAGAGTGACGGCTGAGCGGTTTTTCCCGTTGACGAGATTGACCAGTTCAAGGCTTCCGCCGCCGAGGTCTCCGGCGACACCATCCGGTGCATGGATGCCGGCGCGCACACCGGATGCAGCCATCTCCGCTTCTTCCGCACCGCTCAGGACGGAGATCGGCTGTTTGCAGATTTTCTCCGCTGCCGCGATGAAGATCGGGCCGTCGCTGGCTTCACGGACAGCGGCTGTCGCGATGACGTGAAGCTCTTCGGCGCGCAACTCCTCGACGATCATGCGGAAGCGACGCAATGCCCGTAACGCACGCTCGATGTTTGGTTTGCCCATCTTGCCGCGCGTGGCAACGAGGCGGCCTAGGCCACAAGCGACTTTCTCGTTGTAGATCGTCGCCGGGTTGAGTGTGAGACTTTCAAACACAACGAGGCGCACGGAGTTTGAGCCAACGTCGATGACGGCAATGGGCAGCGCGCGGTCGCCCGCGAGATGCACGGCGTAGGCGTTGTCCGCATCGGTCTTGGGGCTGGGTTTTTTCGTCTTCGCCACGTGGTGATCGCCCGGTTCTGCATACTGGCGATCGCGTTTGCGTGCGATGCCGTGGTCGTGTCTGCCAGATCAGCGCCTATCTAACTTTTCAGCTTCCGGAATTTTATCCGTCAGCCGGTCGGCGCATGCGTCGTCTGCTCGTGTCATGCCGCGCGGTCCGCCGGATGTCTAGATTGCGGATGCAACGGCCCGCTGCCTGCCTCAGCCGTCTCCCAGCTCAAGCAGCACATCACGCGCCAGATCCCGCGTCACCTCACGCCGCGTATCCCACACCCGGGCGTCGATGCGCTCTACGAGTCGCAGGGCAAATGCCATTGAGCGCTCCATATGGCGGGCGAGGTGACGCACAGCGGCGGGAGTCGCGGGCAACTGGCGGTCGGCGAAGAGTTTGACCAAAACGGCGGTCAGCAACGTGTCATCCGGTGGCTCGATTGTCACGAGCGGGAGTGAACGGACGCGGGACCGCAGATCAGGTAGCGCCACATCCCATTGGCCGGGGGCCGTGCGGGCCGTGAGCAGCACGTGGAAGCGATGTTCGCGCGCGAGATTGAGGACGTGGAACAAGGCGCGCTCATCGCGGGAGGTGCGATCGATGTCCTCGATGGCGATACCGCCGCCCGCAGCGGCCTGATCGGCTGTCGCCGTCGTCACGGCGTCTGCACTCACGAGGGCCGCGCGACTGGCGAGTCGCCAGACATGCGCGAGATGGGTCTTGCCGACGCCTTGGGGGCCGCAGAGCACGACTGCATGGCTCGGCCAGTCAGGCCAGCGATCCATCATCGCGTCGGCTGCCGCGTTGCTCTCGCTAACGATGAAGTCGTCCGCCTCGAAGGCCGGGCGATGGGGCAGGTCAAGCAAGAGTTGTTGGCCCATTGGCCCAGGGGCAGCGTCGTTCATGCGGTACTGTCCGGCGTGTCTGCTTCTGGTCGGTACAGCGTGCTCTGGCGATACTCTTTGATCGCGAACCGCGTGAGCACGCCAATGACCGCGGCGGCAGGCACTGCGATCAGCACACCCAGAAAGCCGAAGAGGTAGCTGAACGCGAAGAGCGCAAAAATAATCCATACCGGATGCAGGCGAATACTGTCGCCGACGATCTTCGGTTGCAGGATGTTGCCTTCGAGGAACTGCCCCGCGAGGAAGATCACGAGCACAGCGACGATCGGCACCCAGCTCGGCCAAAATTGCGACAGGGCGACGCCGACCGAGAGGAGCAGACCCACAGCAGAGCCGACGAACGGCACAAAGTTCAGCAGACCGGCAATGAGCCCGATCAGCAGCCCGTACTTCAGACCGATTATCGAAAGCGCGACTGCGTAGCCCGCGCCAAGCAACAGGGCGACGGTGCCCTGCCCGCGCAGAAAGCCTGCGATCACGACATTCATCTCACGTGCGAGGCGGCGGATCGTCGGGGCGTTGTCCCGTGGCAGCCAACTGTCAATGCGCTCGATCATCTTGTTCCAGTCAAGCAGCAGGTAGAATGCAACGACGGGCGTGATCAGGATGATGGAGAAAAAATTTACAACCGCGAGACCGCCGCTCCAGACCGACTGCAACACGCCGGTCGCATACTTTGTCCAGTCGAGCGACAGACCGGAGACATAGCGCTCGATCTCGCTTTCAAAATCCGGGAAACGGTCTCCGAGCCAGCGCTGTCCAAGGCCTTCCAGAGCGACGCCAAGCGCAGTGATCTGATCCGGAACACCTTCCGCCAGCTGACGCACTTCGTTAGCGACGAGCGGGACGACGAAGAGAAACAGCAGCAGCACAAGGAGAACCAGCAAGGCGATGATGATCGTGGTCGCGAGGACGCGTGGCAGTCCCAGTCGTTCGAGCCAGTCGGCGACCGGATCGAGGAGATACGCGATAATGAGACCGATGGTGAAGGGGAGCAAAATCGGGCTCAAAAGCCAGACGAACGCCACGAGCAGCCCACCGATCAGCAACCACGCCGCTATCTTTCGCTCATAGCTCACGGCGTGATCCTCCGGTTGTGTCCGCGCCTGCAATGCCACGCAGCCAAGGGCGCGCGCCGCACATGTGTCTGTGCGCGTTTAAGCCGTGGTGTGATGATCCGTTCCATGCGTCATGTGGCGGATCCACGTGTGCAGGTAAATCACTGCGGAGACAACGGTGGTCAAGCCTGTGCACCAACCGAGGATCAGCCGCAGCGTATCGAGCCCAAAGCCGAAGGCCCAGTCGGCGAGGACGACCGCGACGAGGATGATCTGCAGCGCGGTGTTGAGCTTCGAGATGGCAATCGGATTGATGTCCACCGGATTGTCGAGCATCCACGCCAGTAGGATGGCCGCGAGCATGATCCCGTCGCGGAATACGACGCAGAGCACCAGCCATGAGGGGACCTGTTCCAGAATGCCGAGCGCGATGACCAGCGAGACGAGTAGCAGCTTGTCGGCCATCGGATCGAGATAACGCCCGAGCGTCGTCTCCTGGTCGAAGCGCTTTGCAACGTATCCATCGATACCGTCGCTGACCCCGGCGAGCAGGAAGACCCAGAACGCGAGCGCCGGCTGATTGTTGATGATCAACCAGATCGCCACCGGCACCATCGCGATGCGGAACAGCGTGACGGCGTTTGGAATGTTCATGGCTGTCTCCACGCATGTGCCTGCGCCATGGGGCCGGACTTGGGCCTGGACCCCGGGGCAGACGTGCGCGACGTCATCCTGCGTTTCCGACGCCGATGGCGTGGCATCGCTCCAGCGGCCCCAATAGCCGGGTTCTGCGGGCCGCGTCGAGGTACGGACGCACCAGAGTGCTGATGACAGAGCGTGCGTGGCCGCTCGGCAACCCGCCGGTGCTGCGGTCTTGCGGGAACAAAAGAGGTGGCAGCTGCGGACGCGGCGTGCCGTCAGTTGGCGTCGAGCACCCAGTCGGACCCGACCTGCGACATCCGCAGACCCGCTGACGCCATACGTTGACGGAACGCGCTGATGCCACCCGGATAGCGCATCGCAACTTCCGCACCGCGCGCTGAGACTGTGCCGGTGTCGAACTGCTCAACGCCTGGAAGATCAACGAGTTGTGCGCGCAGGCGCTGCCACTGGCTGAGCCCCGCAAAGCGCACGAAGAACCGGATATCCTGCGCCGGTCCCGTTCCGGCGGTGCTCGATGCCCCGTTGATTGCCTTCCACCGCCCTTCCATCACCCCAAGACCAATGATGGTCGCGAGCTCTGCTGTGTAGAGCAGGTCATCTTCCTCGATGGGATAGCTGCGGCGCAGATTGAACGTTCCGACGGCGTCCTGCCCGGAGATGGTGACGATCAGCTTGCGGTTGCTCGGGTCCGGCTCGGCGGCGGCGAGCAGGATGCGGGCCGCGCTATATTCCTGCTGGAAGATGCGGAGCACGGACATGTCGCCATCGACGAGGCGCTGGCGGATATCATCGCGCAGCTCGAGCTTGTATTGCGCCAACCGCACCGGGGTCAGCGTGTTCGCCAGGTCAAGGCCCGCCCAGGCCTGGCGCCACGCACGCTGGCCGCTTGCGTTTGACAGGTAGCGCGGGGCAGCCGTGTTGGTCGTGCGATAAATCGG
>JBCAXC010000017.1:0-13681 GCA_038534255.1 Pseudomonadota bacterium | reverse complement strand
TTGCGAAAGGTCGACCATGGATCAGCGCGTCGCGCCCTCAGGCGATAGCGGTTTTCGCGTGATGTGGCACATCCTTGGAGGCCAGAAGTTCGTGCAACGACAGACACCGCGACGCGCGTGACGCGTCGCGGGACGCCGGGCGTCGGCCGTTTTTCCCTCCCTCATGGGCGGACTCGATGCGGCGCTTGCGTGGTGTGGCCAACTGGTGGGACGTCGCACGCCGCATCGCTCTCTACAGCACAATCCTCGCGGCGGCCTGGTTGCTCTATCTTGGCGTGACCAAGCCTGTCCTGAAGCTGACGAAGCTCTACTTTCTCGAGGACGAGCATTCGCTCTGGTCTGTCATCGTGGCGCTGTTTGCCAAGGACGAGCTGTTTCTCGGCACGATCATCTTCACGTTCTCGATTGTTTTTCCGGCGCTGAAGCTGTTTTATCTCCTCGTCGTTGCCGTTGCCCCGGCGACAAGCGAGCGGCCCTACATCATGCAGTGGATGTCCTGGCTCGGGAAGTGGTCGATGCTGGATGTTCTGGTGCTGGCGCTGGTGATTTTCTACGCCAAATCCAACGAGTTGGCGGACGCGGCAACGCTGCCAGGCGTCTACTATTTTACCGGCTCCGTTGTGCTGACGATGATCGCTTACGGCTGGGTGAAGAAGATGCCGGACGACCACTGATCGGCGCCTGGCGCGCGCACAACCACTTTCCAGTAGACAGCATTGGCGACGCACGTCATCGCTGCGCGCGACACTGCCGATGTTTTCCGAGATACGAGACCTATGAACGACAACCGACTGCTCGACGGGCGGGCTGTGCAACGCCGCCTGCTTGACGAGGTGCGCAAAAAGCTCACAAGCGGAACACTCATCCGGCCGATCGGTCGTCTGGTCTCTATCAGTATCGGCGATGTCGCCGAAGTCGCCGTTTACATCCGCAATCAGCGGCGCGCGGCGGACAAGGCAGGCGTTCCGTTCGAAGAACTGTTCTGGCCCGCGGACATCGACTTCGCCGAGGCCAAGGATCGGATCAAGGCGCTGAACGATGACGATGCCGTGACAGGCATTATCCTCCAACGCCCAACGCCAGAGCACATTAACGTGCGATCGCTGCAATCGGCCATCCACCCGCTAAAAGACGTCGAGGGCATGAATCCCGCCTCCATCGGGAACATCGTCTACAGCGATGTCGCGCTGGCGCCGTGCACGGCTGCGGCCTCGGTTGAACTCGTGAAGGCGACGGGGCTCGATCTCAAGGGGCTCGAGGTCGTGATGGTCGGGCACTCCGAGATTGTCGGCAAACCCATCGCGTTCCTCTTGATGGCGGAGGGCGCGACCGTCACGGTTTGCCATCACATGACACGCTCTGTCGCGATGCATTCACGCCGCGCCGACGTCGTCATCGTGGCCGTCGGGATTGCAAAGTTCCTTGGGCCCGACATGATCAAGCCGGGTGCGGCGGTTATCGATATCGGGATCAACCAGATCACGGACGAGGACGGCAGCCTGCGGATCGTCGGAGACGTGGATACAAACGCGGTAAAAGAAGTCGCCAGTTGGATCACGCCGGTACCGGGTGGCGTTGGGCCGGTGACGGTTGGCATATTGATGCGCAATGCCGTGGCGGCGCACGAACGCCAGATTGCAGCAGGATGGATCGGCTGACGCGTGACGCGCCAGGGAGGAAAACGGCATGAAGATGTTCGACGCGGACGCAGTTCATCGCCTTCTCCCCTATGCGGCGCTGGTTGCGGCACTCCGCGAACACCACACACGCGACATTGATGATGTCCGCTCCCACCTGCTCGTGGGGCCGGACACCGGACACGGCGCCGCCAACTTCCTGACCCTGCCGGCCTGGCAGCATGGCAAGGCGCTCGGTGCGAAGCTGGTCACCGTGTTCCCGGCGAACGAAAAGACGGACACCGGTCTGCCCTCTGTGCAAGCTGTGTTCGTGCTCTTTGATGGTGAGACCGGCGCGCCGCGGGCATGCATCGACGGCACGGCGCTGACCCTGCGCAAGACGGCGGCGGACAGCGCGCTCGGCGCGCAATTTCTCGCGCGGGAGGATGCACGCGCGCTGCTGATGGTCGGTGCCGGTGCCATGGCGCCGCATCTGATCGCGGCACATCGGGCCGTGCGTCCGTCACTTGAGACGATCTTGATCTGGAACCGGACACCGCAGCGCGCGCACGATCTGGCGGCAGCGCTGTCGGGTGACGGGATGGACGCGACGGTAGTGGATGATCTCGAAGCGGCAACCCGGCAGGCTGACGTGATCTCCTGCGCGACGATGGCGACCACGCCGTTGATCATTGGGGCCTGGCTCGCTCCGGGTGCGCATCTCGATCTCGTCGGCAGCTATCGCCGTGACATGGTGGAGTGTGATGTCGCGGCGGTGCGGGACAATGCCCTGTTCGTCGACAGTCCGTGGAGCGCGCTCCATGACAACGGCGAGGTTGCCGTACCACTTGAGGCCGGTCAGCTCTCACGCAGCGATATTCGCGCCGATCATTTTGATTTCGCCCGCGGCCATCACGCCGGCCGGGCTTCTTCTGAGGAGATCACCGTCTTCAAGAACGGTGGCGGCGGACACCTCGATCTGATGGTCGCGCAGCATCTTGTGGATGTGGCGGAGGATTAACCGCCGGCACGGATGACGTTGTAGCGCTTGGCGAGGAAGCGACGCTCGTAAGCGTCGTTGCCGTCAATCGGGGCGGGGCCGAGATAGCGCACGCGCACCCGCGCTGTACCCTGCCGCTGAAAACCGAGCACCCGCGACGCTTCGCGCGACATGTCGATGATGCGATCATGGGCGTAGGGCCCGCGATCATTGACGCGAACGATCACATCGCGTCCGTTCGTCAGGTTGGTCACGTGGACATACGACGGGAGCGGCAGCGTCGGGTGGGCCGCGGTCAGCGCGCCCATGTCGTAGACCTCACCGTTGGCGGTCAGACGTCCGTGGAACAGCTTGCCGTACCATGATGCGATGCCGACGCGATTGTAGTGCTGATCTGCCTGCGGGACGTAGCGGCGCCCCTTTATGAAGTACGGCTTGCCGAGCTTGTGGCGTCCACCGCCCTTTGGCACCGCTGTACCAAATGAGACGACGCGGGGAGAAAAACCACTTTCCGTCTTCGATGAGGTGCCGAGACACCCGGTCATCACAAACGCCGCGCCGATGGCCGCGACCACTCCCCTTTGACACCACATACGCGCACAACCCGCTTCGACACTTACCTGCGCGCCCTCGATGGGCGATCAGTTTTGCGCCAATGTGACCGGTGGGCGGCGATTTTGTGATTGCGGGTCGAGCGCGTGTGATACGTGCGTGCCTGCTCCGCCTGCAAGCGATCGGGACCGGCATCTCAGCAATGACGACGCAGACACTTTCGATCGCGGCCGCACGACGGATCGCGCTGGCGGCCCAGGGGTTCGGCGGGCCGCGTGACGCGCGTCCCGCCAACTGGGGTCAGTTGCGACGGATGATTGATCGGCTCCGTCTCTTGCAAATCGACAGCGTGAATGTCTGCGTGCGGTCACACTACATGCCGCTGTTCTCACGATTGGGTGCGTATGACTGCGCGCGACTGGACAAGGGGCTGCTCACGCCGACGGCGCGCACGCGCGGCCACTTCGAATACTGGGGCCATGAGGCGTCGTTCCTGCCGCTCGACATGCATCGCCTCGTGCGGTGGCGGATGGCGGATGCCGCGAACGGTGTGGGCGTGTGGCGATCAGTGGCGGAGTTTGGGCGAGAGCAGGCGCCGCTGCTCAAGGCGATGACCGCGCGCATCCTTGAGGAGGGGCCGCTTGCGACGCGTGAAGCGACGCTTGAGGGCGAGACGTCCGGGCGTGGCGGGCTTTGGGATTGGAAAGGCTCGAAGATTGCGCTCGAGTACCTGTTCTGGACCGGGGTGTTGACGTCAGCGGGACGGCGCGGATTCGAGCGGGTCTACGATCTGACCGAGCGCGTGATCCCGGCGGAGATTTTATCGCGTCCGACGCCAAGCCGTGAAGAGGCGCATATCGCGCTCGCACAGATGGCGGCAGAGGCTTATGGTATCGCGACGGCTGCGGATTTGCGTGACTATTTCCGCCTGCCCGCCAATGGGTTTGATGCGACGCTTGAGGCTCTGTTGCAGGTGGGCGCTATCGAAGAGGTGCGCGTGCAGGGCTGGGACAAACCTGCTTATCTCGCGCGCGGCGCGCGACGCCCACGACGCATGGATGTCGATGCGCTGCTCACGCCATTTGATCCGCTCGTCTGGTTTCGCCCGCGTGCGTCGCGGCTGTTCGACTTCGACTACAAGATTGAAATCTACACGCCGGCAGAAAAGCGCCGGTACGGATATTATTGTTTGCCGTTTCTGCATGCCGGAGCATTGGGCGCGCGGGTGGACCTGAAGGCAGATCGTACGGTCGGAATTTTGCGCGCGCAGTCGACACATGCTGAACCGGGGTGTGCCACCGGTGATGTGGCGGCGGCACTTGCGGCTGAGTTACGGCGCCTTGCGGCGTGGCAGGGGCTTGCGGGCGTCGTTGCGGAACCGGTCGGCGATCTGGGACCAATGCTGGCTCAACACCTCACGGACGACTAAACCGCCTGCGCTGCCGCCCATCCGCTCGCCCACGCCCACTGAAAGTTGTAGCCGCCGAGCCAGCCCGTCACATCAACAGCTTCTCCAATGCAATAGAGGCCCGGGACATTGCGCGCCTCCATCGTGCGCGATGAGAGGTCTACCGTGTCGATGCCGCCAGCGGTTACCTCGGCCTTGGCGTAGCCTTGTGTGCCGGTTGGGCGGAAGTGCCAGTTGCGCAGTCTCTCTTCACTCGTTGCCAACGCACCATCCGGCCAGTTTGCCAGTTCGCGCTCCCGCAATTTTTCCTCCGTCAGGCGCTCCGCCAACGTTTCAGCGAGTCGTGTGGGGAGCGCTTCGGCAAGCAGGGGTGTGATCCGCGATCTGCCATGCGTGCGTTTCATGTGCTGCAGCCATCCGGCCGGGCGATCCGGACAGAAGTCGATCGTGACCGGCGTGCCGTCGCGCCAATAGGACGACACCTGCAGGATGGCCGGGCCGGAGAGACCCTTGTGCGTGAAGAGCGCCGCCTCGCGAAATGCGGTGTTGTCCGTGCGGGCGACAACGGTGCTGGCCACGCCGGAGAGCGAGGTGAAAAGCGCTTCGTCAGCACCTAGCGTGAGCGGGACGAGCGCCGGGCGCGGCGTCACGATGCGCAAGCCGAACTGGCGCGCGATGTCATAGGCAAACCCTGTGGCGCCCATCTTCGGGATCGACGGTCCGCCGGTTGCAAGCACAAGCGATGGCGCGCTCCACGCGCCCTTCCCGCTCGTGACGCGGAACTGCCCGTCGGCATGCGCGATGTCAGTGATCGACGCACCGGTGATGAGGCGCACGCCCGCGCGCGTGCAGTCTCCCACGAGCATCTCAACGATCTGGCGGGCCGAGCCATCGCAGAACAACTGACCGAGCGTCTTTTCGTGCCAGGCGATATTTCCCTGATCAACACGGGCGATAAAATCGGCGGGCGTGTAGCGCGTGAGAGCCGAGCGGGCGAAGTGGCCATTCCTGGAGAGGTAGTTCTCCGGTGATGCGCCGATGTTCGTAAAGTTGCAGCGCCCACCGCCGGAGATCAGGATTTTCTTTCCGGGCGCTTCGGCGTGATCCAGCAAAACGACAGATCGACCGCGCGCCCCGGCGACGCCCGCACACATGAGACCGGCTCCGCCCGCGCCGAGCACGATGACGTCGCAGTGCTGTGCTTTGGCGGCGACCGGCATGGCCGAAAGTCCTTGGCGAGAAGTAGCGGTCTATCCATCGGCCGCAGTCGGAACGGGCGCTCAGGCGGCCGATCTCTGGCGGTCAGTCCCGCAGATAAAGTGCAGGTCGGTGAACCGGCTGCGCATATCGCGGACCGCACGGGCGAGCGTTTCCGGCTCCGCGCTATCGAGCGCACGCGCGAGCAACGCGCACAGAGCGGGCGCATCATTGGCCGTCACGCCCCAGCGCACGAGTTCAGGGGTGCCGATCCGCAGGCCATTCATGTCTCCCTCGACCGGCGCGATTGGCAGGCCGATGCCGCAGGCCAGAAATCCGGCCTTACGCAACGCTTTCGCTGCCGCCTGCCCGCCGCCGTATCGTGCGGCCTCAATGGCGAACTGATGCGACTGCGTGAAGCCGCGTTCCGCGCCGAACACCGGCACACCCTCACGGTCGAGTGCCTGCGCCATCGCCGCGGCCACCGTCAGCATCTCGCCGGCGTAAGCCGCGCCGTGCGCGCGCCAGTCCAGCATCGTCATGGCAAGCGCCGCGGATTTCGCGACGTCGAAGTTGGCCGTCATGCCTGGGAATGCGATGCGATCCAGCCGCTCGGCGAGTTCGCCGTCGTTGGTGACGATGATGCCGCCAGCCGGCCCGGCAAGGCTCTTGTAGGTGCTCATCGTCATCAGGTGCGCGCCCTCGACCAACGGATTCGGCCAGACCCCGCCAGCGATCATCCCGCACTGGTGCGCGGCATCGAACAGGACTTTCGCGCCGACCTGATCCGCGATCTCGCGGATCTCCGCGACCGGATGAGGAAACAAATTCAGGCTGCCGCCGATCGTGATCAGCTTCGGGCTCACCTGCCGAGCGAGTTTGCTGAGTTCCTCGACATCAACCGTGTAGCCGTCGGCGCGCACGGGCGCCTCGTGCACGTTGAGCCCGTAGAGCCCGGCACATCCCGCACCATGATGCGTGACATGCCCGCCGATCGAGGCTGGCGGGACGATAATCGCGTCGCCCGGTTTACAGATCGCCATGAACGCATAGAAGTTTGCCATCGCGCCCGAGGCGACGCGGATCTCAGCGAATTTTGCTCCGAACACCTCCGCGCAGAGTTGCGCTGCCACAACCTCGATTTCCTCGATCGCTTCGAGGCCCATCTCGTACTTGTCACCCGGATAGCCAAGCGACGGACGTGAGCCGAGCCCCGATGCCAGCAGCGCTTCTGCGCGCGGGTTCATGACGTTGGTGGCCGGGTTCAGGTTGAAGCACTCGGCTTCGTGGATTTCGGTGTTCCGCATCGCCAGATGCGTGATCCGCTGCGCAATATCCTCCGTTCCCGCCACCGACGTTTGCGCAGCAATCTCCTGCACGCGCTTTTCACAGTGCTCGGGAACCCAGTCTCGCGTTGCCAGCCCCATGATATGCCCTCCGACCGGATGCCCGCGACGGGCCCCGGTATGCGTTCGTTGCCTGTGTCTCCGGGTCGCACAACAATGCAATTGGCGATCCCGCCAGGATTCGAACCTGGGACCTGCTGATTAGAAGTCAGCTGCTCTATCCAGCTGAGCTACGGGACCGGCGCTGCCATCTTGTGCCGGGGTTTGTGCGAGGGCGTCAACTGCCGGGGGCGGTGGCGCGCATGTCGGCTGTGAGATCGGCGGGCGACAGTGCGCCGAGCATGGCGAGCACCGTGCGAAGATCTTCGTCGAGGTGATCGAGAAAGCGATGCAGCCTGGCTGCGCCACCGGCCCCCATCGCATAAAGTACGGGGCGACCGATCATGACAAAATCAGCACCGCAGACATAGGCACGCGCGATGTCGTCGGCCGTGCGCACCCCGCTGTCGAAGATTAACGGGACGTCGGGGCCGAGCGCGCTGCGGACCGCTTCCAGCGCATGGATGGCGGGGACGGCGCTGTCGAGTTGCCGCCCCCCGTGATTGGAGACGTAAATCGCGTCGCATCCCGCCTCCATCATGCGCCGTGCGTCCGACGCATCGCTCACGCCCTTGATGATGAGATGATGCGGCCAGGCTTTTCGCAGACGCTCCAGAAACGCCCAGTCCGAGCGCCCACGGTTTTCGTAGCGCTCAAATGCCTGTGCGATCTGCGAGGTGTCATAGTTGCGGGTTGACGGGATGCCGGCAAACAGCGTGCTCCATGACCACCGCGGGTGGAGAGAAAAGTCGAGCAATTGGCGCGGGCCATAGCGCATCGGTACGCGAAATCCGTTTTCGAGATCGCGGGTGCGGCGCGAGTGGCGCGGCGTGTCGACAGTAATGACGAGATGGCGATATCCGGCGGCCTGCGCGCGTGTCACCAACTCAAAGGTCAGGCGGTCATCGCTGCCTGCATAAAGCTGGAACCATCCCTGTCCGCCGGACTGGTGCGCAGTGTCCTCGATCGTCGTTGAGGCCGCTGTCGAGACGCAATGCGGAAAAACGCGGTTGCGTGCTTCGGCCGAGAGCGCCTGGTCGGTGCCGGGCCAGACGATGTTGCACATGCCCATCGGGGCGATGCCGTAGGGACGCTCGTACGTTTCACCGAGAAGGCTGGTCTGCAAATTGACCGCCTCGACGTTGACGAGCGCGCGCGGCCGCAGGCGGATCGTCGCCAACGCGTCGGTGTTGGCGGCTTCCGCGGTCTCCGCACCCGTCCCGCCAGCAATGAAGTCGAACATCATGCGCGGCAGGCGGCGCTTTGCCTTGGCAACGATGGCGAACGGATCTCTCACGCGCCGACCCTACTCCGCCGCTCATGCGGGCGCATCAACCTGCGACACACACCCGTGTCCCAGTCTTCCACTCAGTGGGTCCAGGGCTGACGGCGACCATAGCGGAAATTGTCGGCATAGGATTTCGGCGTGCGGCGGCGCGGCTTCTTCTCGCTCACCGTATACTCGAGCCCGTTGCGACGTGCGTAGGCGATCGCCTCATCCTTGGTCGCGAACTCGAGGACGACCTGCTGGCGCATATCGGTTGAGGACGTGTAGCCCATCAGCGGATCGCGGGTGCGGCGTTCTTCGCGGTCGTGCTCAAGGAGCCATACCTCCGTCTTCGCCTGACCGGACTGCATGGCCGTTTTGGCCGGCTGGTAGATGCGAACCGCCATCGGTGCCAACCTCGGTCTCTTCGCGGGCGGAAGGGATTTACCGCTGGTCGGGGCAGCAGGATTCGAACATGCGACCCCTGGTTCCCAAAACCAGTGCTCTACCAGGCTGAGCTATACCCCGGATCAGCGGTGCGCGTGTCCTGCCCGCTTCGCTTGTGAGCGTCAAGCATCATGTTCCGACGGCGTGTCGGATGTGCGGAAGTGACCGCTACTCAGTTCCGAAATGCGGGTGGCGGACCAGGTCACCACGGCGAATCTTGAGCGCACGTGCGCGCCCGCCGGGGATCTCAAGAATGGCGGTAACAGGCGCGCCACTGGAGATCGTTTCCTCCGAGAACGGCTCCGTCATGCGCTCGATCCGGGCAATCTTTCCGTCGGCGGCGATGAACAGCATGTCGAGCGGGATGTAGGTATTCTTCATCCACATATGGATGGGCTGCGGTCGGGCATAGAGAAATATCATCCCGGCGTCTTCAGCCAGTTCGCGACGGAACATCAGCCCGCGCGCCTGCTCGCCCGGTGTGCGGGCCGTCTCGATGCGGAAGGTATGCGGCCCGTCACGGGTTTCGATGACAAGCGTGCTGTCCGGCTCAGCTGCCGTCGCTGCGTGCGATGTCACAGCCTGCGTGCAAAATGCAAAAAGGGCCGCCGCAGCAGCCCTTCTAATCCATGTCCGTCTCGTCACACGCATGCGCGTCGCCTCGCGTCGGATGAGCTGACGCACCTGCTGTCTAGTGCGCCGGGGGCGGATATCCTGCTGCATCACCATCGGGACGCAATTCGGCAGCCATGAGGCCCTTTGGACCGTTGCCGTAACGGACCATCACCATCTGGCCTGGGCGCAACTCCGTAAAGCCGAAGCGGCGCAGCGTTTCCATGTGGACAAAGATGTCCGGCGTGCCCTCACCGCGCGTCAGGAAGCCGAAACCACTCACCCGGTTGAACCACTTCACCATCGCCGGAACCCAGTCGCTTTCCGGCGTGACGCTGACGTGCGTGCGCGGCGGAAGCTCGGACGGGTGGATCGCCGTCGACTCGTCCATCTCGAGGATGCGGAACGCCTGCAAACCACGCGGGCGCTTCAAGACCTGGCAATGAACGCGTGCGCCTTCGTATGCCGTTTGATGCCCACCGGCGCGCAGACATGTCACATGAAGGAGGATGTCATCACCAGGCTCGTCTGGAACTATAAAACCATATCCTTTCGAGGCGTCGAACCACTTGATGGCTCCAACAACTTCGAAAACGTCTACCGGAGTTCCCTCATCGGTAGATTTGCCCTCGTGTCCGTGCGGTCCGAGAGGACCGTCTGGCGGTACATTATCCATGCCGCATCCCCCGCATACATTGTTACATCACGGGCCTTGCACGGTTACCCGCCGCGCGCCGCTCGTGTCTCTTGGACGACTCAGACCATAGCATCGCCGCTATAGCCAACCATGGTGTTTCTCGCGGTCTATCAGGTTCTCCCCAGAAAGCGGTTCCAGCGCTGAACAACTGGTTCAGAAGTCTTCAACCTTATGAAAACTCGTCTGAAACCGGACTATGGTTAATGTCCGGGCCGGGCGCCGCAGCCGTGTTGACGCCCTCCCCACTGCCCAACCGCGTTCTCGCGCAGACGCCTTGCAGGCGCAACCACATAACGGTTGCATTCCCCCTGATTCGATCGGTTTCCCACTTCATTCAAAGGGGCGTTGGCGAGGCTCCTGATTTTTATGACAAGTTCGTGTCAATGCGTCCGCGTGAAAAAACGTCCGACGATTGAATTTGCGGTTCTTTCAGGATGGCGATCGAAACACTCTCAGGTTGTATTTCAAAAATTGTGATCGAACCATCGATGGCACTGTTGTGAGCGCGCGCTGTAGACAAGGTGCGCACCCGCAAGGCATGGCTGTCGGCAACGCTCCCCGTCGTTGTGCGTTACGCGCAATGATCTCAGAGCAGCCCTGTTCGAGCGGCCAGACTGTCCGACGCTCTCTCCCACGCCCAGCCCCAAAGGAATGCCCATGCGCTATCTCCACACCATGGTTCGTGTCGAAGATGTCGAGAAATCCCTCGAGTTCTATTGCAACCAGCTCGGGATGGTGGAGACGCGCCGAATGGACAGCAAGGCCGGGAAGTTCACGCTGATTTTCCTCGCCGCGCCCGACGATGAGACGCGCGGACGCGAGGAGCGTGCGCCCCTGCTGGAACTGACCCACAACTGGGAGCCGGAGGAATACGGCGAAGGACGCAACTTTGGCCATCTCGCGTTCGAGGTCGACGATATCTACGCGACCTGCCAGAAGCTGATGGATGCGGGCGTGACGATCAACCGTCCGCCGCGCGACGGGAACATGGCGTTCGTGCGCTCCCCGGACAACATCTCCATCGAACTGCTGCAGAAGGGATCGGCCAAGGACAAGGCCGAACCATGGGCCTCAATGGAGAACACCGGGCACTGGTGAGGGCGGACAGACGCGGCCGCAGCAAGGTGGGCGCGCGGTCGACGGACAGTCACCGCAGCAGTCGTGATGTCGGAAAAACGGTGGCACTCCCTAGGGGAATCGAACCCCTCTTTCCAGGTTGAAAACCTGGCGTCCTAACCGATAGACGAAGGGAGCGCAGTCACCGGACGCCTCTCTATCAAAGATTTGGCACGGTTTGCAAGCCTGTGAACGGCGCGACATACGGGACGCCGCGACGGGCCGTCAGCACGTGATTAACCAGCGCTTGCGAGCGCCGCATCGTCGATCAAGACATCCGTCTTTGTGCGGCCCTGCCAGGTATCGCGCTTCACCTGTCCGGCGACGTGGAGCGGGCGGCCATCGCTGCCGAGTAGTAAATCACCAAGCGGCGATCCGACGGCGCGAAATGCGATCGCATCGATTCGACTGCCGTCCGCGGCTTGCAGCGAGCAGCGCACGTGGACTTCGCCAACGACTTTCGCAAACTTGACGGTGTGGGCCGGAAAAACAAAGCGCGGCGCGGGATAGTCGGTGCCGTACGGTCCGGCTTTTTCCAGCAGATCGACAAAATCTTCCGTCAGTGCGCCCGGCACCACGGCACCATCAACATCCATGCCGCGTGTGGCGGTCGCGGCGGCAACATCGGTCGTCAGATTGGCCGTGACGAAGGCTTCGAATGCGGAGAGTTTATCCTCCTCGATCGTCAGGCCTGCCGCCATGGCATGGCCGCCTCCCTTGACCAACAAACCGGCATCGACAGCGGCGCGCACCATCCCGCCGATATCGACGCCTTCAATGGAACGGAGCGAGCCGGTGCCCTGCCGCGTGCCGGTCTCATTGTTCTGCGTCCAGGCGAGCACGAGAGACGGTCGGGCGAAACGATCGGTCAGCCGGGAGGCGACGAGGCCGACAAGGCCTTTGTGCCAATCGTCCGAGCCTGCGATCAGCAGCGGCGTGTCAGGATTTTCATCCAGTTTCCGGTCAGCTTCGGCGAGTGCGGCTTCCAGGATCGCCGTCTCCATCGCCTTGCGTTCGCGGTTGAGCTTGTCGAGCAGGCCTGCAAGACGCTCGGCCTCAGCGGTCGCGGTTTCCGAGAGCAAGCGCGCACCAAGACCACAATCTCCGATGCGCCCGCCAGCGTTGATCCGGGGGCCGAGCAGATATCCGAGATGGTATGTGGTCGGTGGCGCATTGAGGCCGGCGACATCGGCGAGGGCGCGCAGGCCGACATTGTTGCGCAGGCGCATGACCTGCAGGCCTTGCGTCACGAACGCCCGATTAAGCCCGACCAGCGGGACGACGTCACACACCGTTGCAAGCGCGACGATGTCGAGCAGCTCGAGCAGCGAGGGTTCCGGCTGGTGTGCGCCGTAGATTTTCCTCCCACGCAGTTCGCGCGTGACCGCAGCGAGGACGAGAAAGACGACACCGGCTGCGCACAGATGGCCGAGGCCGGACAGGTCATCCTGGCGGTTGGGATTGACCACCGCATGCACCGGCGGAAGGACTTCGTTAGCTTGGTGATGATCGATGACGATAACGTCTGCCTTGCCGCCTGCTGCCGCGAGCGCCGCATCACTCGTCGTGCCGCAGTCGACGGTGACGATCAGAGATGTCCCGTCACTTGCGATGGCGCCGATGGCCGTCGGGTTGGGGCCATATCCCTCCGTCATCCGGTCAGGGATATAAATCTCCACGTCGTGGCCGTGTGCGCGGGCATAGCGGCGCATCAGCGCGGCAGACGACCCGCCATCGACGTCATAGTCGCCAAAGACTGTGATCTTTTCCTTCGCAATGATCGCGTCGGCAATTCGCGCGGCGGCACGGTCCATATCCTGGAGGCTGCTCGGGTCGGGCATGAAGGCCTTGAGCCGGGGGTCGAGCATGTCTGGCACCGCATCGACCTCGGCGCCGCGGGCGGCGAGAATGCGCGCGATCAGATCCGGCAGGCCGTGGCGTTGCGCGATCATCGTTGCTGTGTTGCTGCCCGCCGTGTCCAATCGTTCGACCCAACGGCGACCGCGGGCTGATCGTTCGACGCCGAGGAACGCGCCTGTTGTCGGCCCGGTGAGCGGTCCGGTCGTTTCAACGGCGGCTGGCATCGACATGGCACATCACTCCGGCGGTTGGCCGAACCGGCGCACGCGGGTAAGCGCCCGACGTGCGACTCGGTTGTGGACGGGCAGAGTGTGCCGCAGCGTCAGTCAGGCTGCACCTGGTGTTCCGTCGTAATCCACCGGACGGTTTTGGTCGCCGACCGCATCACCACCGTTTCGGTCTTGATCCGGCTACCGAAGCTGACACCACGCAGCATCGAGCCGTCCGTGACGCCTGTCGCGGAG
>JBCAXC010000016.1:0-13706 GCA_038534255.1 Pseudomonadota bacterium | reverse complement strand
ATCGTCGCCTCACCAAAGGGCGTACGGCTTTGTCGTCCGTCAGAGCTGGTTCTGCCGTTGCTCGACGACGCGCGCACCGACACCTCAGCGTAATGTCAGATCTCCCCAACGCCGACGGCGACGCCTTGCACGCAATTGACGAGACACGTCTGCGCGCCGCTGATGACCCAAAGCATCCTCCACGCATCCTGATCCTCTACGGCTCTCTCCGGGAACGGTCCTACTCCCGCCTCGCCTCCGAGGAATGCGCCCGCCTGCTCCGCCACTTTGGCGCAGAGACAGCAACATTTGACCCGTCCGATCTGCCTCTACCGGACGGCGCAGCAAACGATCACCCCAAAGTCGTTGAGCTGTTCAAGCTCGCGATGTGGTCCGAAGGCATGGTCTGGATGTCGCCTGAACGGCACGGCGCGATGACCGCCGTGATGAAAGCCCAGATCGACTGGCTGCCGCTCTCTATGGGCGGGATGCGCCCGACACAGGGCAAAACTCTCGCCGTCGGTCAGGTTTGCGGCGGGTCGCAGAGTTTCAATGCCGTCAACCAGATGCGCATTCTCGGGCGCTGGATGCGCATGGTCACGATCCCGAACCAGTCATCCGTGCCAAAAGCCTTCAACGAGTTTGACGATGACGGCCGCATGCGCCCGTCGCCGTACTACAACCGCATCGTCGATGTGATGGAAGAACTCGTGAAGTTCACATGGCTCGTGCGCGGTCGCGCATCCTATCTGACCGATCGCTACTCCGAACGGGTCGAGAGCGCAGAAGAGCTGAGCGCACGCGTCAATCAGGCGAAGCTGTGATAGAGCGGTGTCGAAGCCTGCGACCTCTGAGAACGAGTTGACCCGATGACTGACATCACACGCACCGAAACCGGCACCCGTATGAGCCAGGCGGTCGCCCACAACGGCACTGTCTATCTTGCAGGTCAGGTCGCAGCGGAAGGCGAGAGCGTGACCGCCCAGACCAAGGGTATTATCGCGAAAATCGAGCGACTGCTCGCAGAGAACAAGTCATCGCCAGAGCACATGCTTCAGGCGGTCATCTGGCTCGCAGACATGAGTGACTTTGCCGAAATGAACGCCGTGTGGGATGCCTGGGTGCCGCAAGGCCATGCGCCGGCGCGCGCCTGCGGTGAAGCGAAACTCGCGACGCCCGGCTTCAAGGTTGAGATCATCGTGATCGCAGCAACCGCCTGACCGCGGCGCACGACCGGATATGACAACGACGGTCTTCCTCGCCGTGATCGCTGCGGCAGCGCTCCACGCCACGTGGAACGCGCTCGTTAAGTCCGGCAGCGACAAGGTCCTGTCGATGTCGGGCATCGTCTTCGGTCACATCCCGCCGGCGCTCCTCGTCCTTACGTTCCTGCCTCTCCCAGCACTTGAAGCCTGGCCCTATCTGGTCGCCAGCATTATTCTCCACACCGGCTACCAACTGTTCCTGATCGCCTCCTATCGCACCGGCGACCTGACGCAGGTCTACCCGATCGCTCGCGGAAGCGCGCCGATCATCGTCGCGGTCGTATCGATCCTCTTTCTCGGCGTTCATCTGGCACCGCAGGAGATGGCGGCCGTTGCGATGATTGCGCTGGGGATACTGAGCCTTGGCCTCGTCCGCCGTTCGGACGGCACCCGAAACCCTCACGCCGCAATGCTCGCGCTGACCACCGGTGGCTTCATCGCATCATATTCACTGATCGACGGGCTCGGCGCGCGTGTCGGCGGTGCGCCCATCACGTTCTATGCGCTCTCGGGCCTCGGCAACTGCATCGTCTTCGCAGTCATCCTCGCGTTCTGGCGTCGCGACGTGCTGACACGCGTGCTGACGGACGGTGCGAAAACGTTCTGGATCGGCGGCATCGGTTCCTTCATCGCCTACGCCATTGTCACCTGGGCCTTCACACAGGCGCCTATCGCGCTCGTAACGGCATTGCGCGAGACCAGCATCATCTTCGCTCTGCTAATCGGCGTCTTCGGCTTGCGCGAACGCCTTGACCTGTTGAAAGTCGGCGCGACCTTCGTCGTGCTGACCGGCTCTGCCCTCATCCGCTTCGCTCGCTCCTGAGCGGGGCCTGTCCTGCTCAACCAACCACGCTGTGTAGCCGCTCATGTTCATCGACTTTTTCTACGAGCTGAAGGCCGCGCGTCTGCCGGTCACGCTGAAGGAGTATCTGCTCCTCATGGAGGCACTCGACGCCGACCTCGCCTCACGCCGCGTCGAGGATTTCTACTATCTCGCCCGCGCCGCGCTGGTGAAAGACGAGCGACATCTCGACAGGTTCGACCAGGTGTTCGGCCACGTCTTCCGCGGTCTCGACCTCATGAGCGAAACGCTGGAGACCGAAATCCCCGACGAGTGGCTTCGCACCGTCTCCCAGCTCCACCTCTCCGAAGAAGAGAAAAAAAAGATCGAGGAGATGGGCGGCTGGGACAAGATTATGGACGAGTTGCGCAAGCGTCTCGAGGAACAGAAAAAGCGCCATCAGGGCGGCTCGAAATGGATCGGCACCGGCGGCACGTCCCCGTTCGGCGCGGATGGCTACAACCCGGCCGGTGTGCGCATCGGCCAAAAGGGCAACCGTAACTTCTCTGCGATCAAGGTCTGGGACAAACGCGAGTTCAAGGATCTCGACGACACGCTTGAACTCGGCACCCGCAACATCAAGGTCGCGCTGCGCCGCCTGCGCAAATTCGCCCGTGAAGGCGCTGCAGAAGAACTCGATCTCGACGGCACGATCCGCTCAACGGCGCATCAGGGCTACCTCGATCTCAAGATGCGTCCCGAGCGACGCAACGCGGTGAAAGTGCTGATGTTCTTCGATATCGGCGGTTCAATGGACTGGCACGTCAAGACGGCGGAGGAATTATTCTCCGCTGCTCGCGCCGAGTTCAAACATCTGGAGTATTACTATTTCCACAACTGTCTCTATGACTATGTCTGGAAGGACAACCGGCGCCGCTGGACGGAGAAGGTGAACACGTGGGACCTGCTTCACACCTACCCGTCCGACTACAAGGTCATCTTCGTCGGCGACGCATCGATGAGCCCCTACGAGATCGTCGTGCCCGGCGGCTCGGTCGAGTACATGAACGAGGAAGCGGGCGCCGTCTGGCTCCAGCGGGTAACGCAGATTTATGAGAACGCGATCTGGCTCAATCCGGTCCCGCCGTCCTCGTGGCAGTACACCCAATCCATCGGCATGGTCAGCCAACTCTTCGAAGACCGCATGTTCCCCATGACCCTCGAAGGCCTTGATGATGCGATGCGGGAGCTTATGCGGTGAGCCGTAGCGTATCTGATCTGACCTGCCACCGCACGGTCGACCAAGAGTTGCATCAACTCCGCGCACGTCGCTGACAACCCACAGCCCAACGCCCGCCCCGCCTTGACGCCGCCAAAAAGTTTCTGTTTGCGTCGCACCATGAACCGACTTGCGATCACAACAGTAGCGCTCGGCATGCTTGTCGCAGGATGCAGCGGCGGCGCAGGAAGCTTGCTGGGCGGCAGTTCCGCGCCGAAGCAGACAACCACTGAAGCACAGCTTACCGCCAACGCGGCAGACCCGAAGACGCGCGCCGTCCAGGTCGCGTGGAACGTGAGCCGCGCTGCGAAGTGCAATTTCAATCTCGACAATGCGACGCTGAAGACCAGCTACCTCAACTACGAGACCCAGCAGGGCATGACGCCGGATCAACTTCCGGCACTTGAGAAGGCGTACGAATTCGCGCGCATCGAAACGGCATCGCGCATTGCCAAGCAGGAAGGCGAGTATTGCACGAGCAAGCGCGTTACCGAGACCCGCACTGACCTCGGCCGTTATCTCGCAGGCGACTTTGCTGCGCGAGCCATGGCCGCAGAAAAAACGGTGCCGGAGGCTGGCCTGTTCGACGCCTTCGATACTGGCGTCAAGCCGCCTTCGAAAACCTCCGAGGACGCGCTCAAGCCGAAAGAGTAAGACCGACGGGTCATGAACCACGGCCGCTATCATGGCATGCATGTTGCTGATCATGCGCGTCATGACCAACGATCGAGATGCGCCCGGAGATCAACAGGACCGCGTGTCCGTTCGCCCGCGGGCCACGTCCAGTGCCACGCCGCCGGTCGGCCCGACCACCGCGCGCGTTACGCAGGCGTACCGCGAGGGTGGAGCGTCGCTCGTCGCCCGACGGATGCGCCAGACTGTCTTGCGCCGCCTCCACGAAGGTATTCTCGAGCGCTTCTACAATACGCCCGAAGCGCAGAGTACGGCAGGGACCCAGGCTCTGAGCGATCTGACGGTTCCCTCCGGCAACAAACTTGCCGGGACCTTTTACGACCCGACCCCACGTCTCGTGATCCGATGGATCCTTGATGCACTTGCGGCTGAGCGCACAGGGCTCAACCTCGGGCAGTGGAACTTCATCGATATCGGAACAGGCCGCGGCCGCGTGGTGATGGAGGCTGCACAGCATCCGTTCCGGCGCGTGGTCGGCGTGGAGTTTGCGCAGGAGCTGGCTGAAGCCGCGGAAGAGAATGTGGCCGCAATGCCGCTTGAACGAATTGCGGCCCGGCGCGTCGGTGTGGTCCACGCCGATGCGGCGCAGTGGACGCCACCCCCCGGCCCCACCATCTACTTCCTTTACAATCCCTTTGATGCGTCGGTGCTGCAGCATTTCGTTCGCAATGCGCTCGATGCCGGTGAGGCGTCTCGAACACCTGCAATCTTTGCGTATCTCAACCCGGAACACCTCAGTGTGTTCGACCGCGAGCCGAGCCTCAAAGCCCGCCGCGTTCCGGAACCCCTGGCGGTGCGTCTGGCCACGCTGTCACCCTACGGACTGCGTCTGTTTGAAACCGTGCGCACGAACAGCAATTGAAAACCGTCAAAATCTGGCAACACGCACGCCGCTTGCTATGCGCGCCGAAGACGTGCACCTCGGGCCGAGACGCCGCGAGGAAGGCCCGCCGAGACATGGCAGGCAAAGCGACATGGCAGAACAAATTCTTTGGCTGAACACGTTGCTGGCCGCTGCCGGTGCGATGACCCTTGCGATCGCCCCGACATCTCTTACGCGCTTTCTCGGACTGCCGCGCGCGGGCGATACATTCTACCCGCGCCTTCTTGCGGTCACGCTTGCCGCAATCGCAGGCGCACTTGTCGCCGAGGGCTATGGTCATCACGGCCTCGGCATCGACGGCATGGCGGTGATCAATCTGATCGGCGGCGGTTCGATCGCCATACTGCTGATGTTCGGCGGGCTTGCTATGGCCAAGCGCGGGCGCTGGCTCCTGCGGGCCGTCGCACTCATCATGCTGGGCCTCGGTGCCGCCGGTTTGCTTCTCGGCTGACCATCATCGCAACACAGTGGCCGAGGTCCGCAAGGCACCCGCCACTAGCGTACGGGCCGGTGCATTAACGATGTCTTGACCATCTCCGTCATAGCCCCCCGATGGCACACGGATTGCTGCACATTTCGCATCGCAATGAAGGTGAAACGTGTCTCCGATGGCCGAAAACAGATCGCTCCGTGACGCTGGATGGATGGCTGCGCCGCAGTCCGTTCACGTCGGCGCACACCTCGACCACGGAGCACGCGCCCTCACTAATGAGATCACCTACACGTGGGTGCGCGAGGTGCCCGACCTCGACGCGCTTGAGGCGTCGTGGCGCGCGCTCGAGGCCGACGACACCACAACACTGTTCCAGACGTACGACTGGGTGCGTCACTGGTGTCGTCACTACGTCGAGCAGCCCCGCAAGTCGTTCGCACGATCGCGACAGAACTGCCTCGCCATCGTGGTTGGTCGCGTCGCCGGACGCGTCGTCACGATCTGGCCGCTGACGCAGAAATGCGGCGTTCGGACCGCTCGTCTCGAATGGCTGGGCGCACCAGTGAGCCAATACGGGGATGCCCTGTTTGCGCGAGATGTCGATCCAGCCCTCGTCGCACGGGCGTCACTGGATTTTCTCTCCCAACACAGCGAGGCCGATGCGCTCGTGCTCAACAAGGTCCGCGACGACAGTCCGCTGACCGCAGCACTCGAAGCCTGCAACGCCACATGCACCGGGACCGATACGGCACCTTTTCTTTCCCTTGCCGCCGGAACCGACCCGACGCATGCCAACGACGTCTTTCCGGCCAAGGCGCGCAAGAACCGTCGCCGCCATCGCCGTCGCCTGAGAGAGGAAGGCGACGTCTCATTCGACGTCGCTTTGCCGGGCGAAGAGGCGGCCGCTCTCGTCGCTGAAGCCTTTGCGTTCAAGCGCGCATGGCTCCGAAAAAATGGACGCGTCTCCTTCGCCTTCGCAGATGACCGCATCGATTCTTTCTTTGCGTCTCTCGCGTCAGGGCATGCCGCACCACGGATTGTCCCAACGGTCTTTGTGCTGCGATGCGGCGAGACACCGGTCGCGATCAACATCGGCTTCGTCAGCGGCGAGACACTGCTGATCCACGTCGCAGCCTACAATCCAGCGTTCGAGCGCTTTAGCCCGGGCTCTCTGCTGTTTGAAGACAGCATCCGCTGGGCCTGCGCGCAAAACCTCACCGCGTTCGATCTCATGTCGCCGGGTGACGCATACAAGCGTGACTGGACAAGCGATACTGTCATCGTGCGGGATTTTGCGCTCGGCATGACAACCCGCGGACGGGCATGGGAGCACGTCTATCTTCGCAAGATCCGCCCCGCACTGAAACGCGTCATCGCCGGGGCGCCACAACTGGTCCGCCCCGTCAAACGGCTCTTCAATCTCTAGCACGCCGTTGCGTGTCTGACGTCGCGCGGATCGCACTCGCAGCCGGGCACTGAACATGATAGCGCAGAGGCATGGCCACTTCCTCTCCGCTCCTGCTCGCGCGGCTCCGCCAGCGCCTCACTCCAGCCCCCGTTGGCGAAGACTGGCGCACGCCCATCCTGATGCTCATGTGCATGGTCGTCGCGATGGAGCTGTCGCACGCAACGTGGTTCACGCTGCTGAACAATTTCGCCGTGAACGAGGTCGATTTTACAGGCGCCGAGATCGGCATCCTGCAGTCCGTCCGCGAGATCCCCGGTTTTCTCTCGTTCGCAGCCGTCCTGCTACTGGTGTTCATTCGCGAGCAACGACTGGCGCTTGTTGCATTGCTCTTCCTTGGCGTCGGCACCAGCCTCACAGGCTTTCTACCCTATGAGTATGCCTTCTACGCCACGACGCTGATCATGTCGCTCGGCTTCCATTACTACGAGACGATGGCTCAGTCGCTCGCACTGCAATGGCTGCCAAAGGAGAACGCAGCGCACGGCCTCGGCAAGATCGTGGCCGCCGCGTCCGGTGCGGCAATTGCCGCCTACACAATCGTCGGTCTGCTCAAGTGGTTCGGATTTTCCTTCCGCGATATCTACCTTGTGGCCGGCGTTTTGACGCTGGCGATCACACTGTGGCTGTTCGCGACATTTCCCGTGTTTCCGCAAAAGGTCGTGCAGCTCAAGACGCTCGTCGTCCGTCGCCGCTACTGGCTGTTTTACGCCCTCACCTTCATGAGCGGCGCGCGGCGGCAGATCTTCATGGTCTTCGCCGGTTTCATGATGGTCGAAAAGTTCGGCTACTCGGTCGAGGCGATTGCAACGCTCTTCTTCGTCAATCACGCATTCAACATGGTCCTAGCGCCGAAGATCGGGAAGCTGATCGGGCGGATCGGCGAACGCAATGCGCTTGTGATCGAGTACATTGGTCTGATCGGTGTGTTCACGACTTACGCCTTCGTGACTTCGCCGTGGCTCGCCGCTGCACTCTACGTCATCGACCACGCTTTCTTTGCCATGGCGATCGCGATCAAGACTTACTTTCAAAAGATCGCCGACCCACAGGACATTGCACCGACCGCAGGCGTCGCCTTCACGATCAATCACATCGCGGCAGTGGTGCTGCCTGTCGTGCTTGGATTTGTCTGGCTGCGCGATCCATCATCCGTTTTCCTGCTCGGTGCCGCGATGGCCGCCACATCGCTTTTGCTGTCGCTTCTCATCCCCCGCGCGCCTGTCGCCGGGCACGAGACCGTCTGGAAAAAGGCCTCGATAGCGCCAGCGGAATAGCACCACCCTCAAAGCACCGACGCCTCGCATTCACTCACGACGATAGATCCAATGACACACGCACACGACCGCATTCGTACCCTCCCGCTCTGGCAGGGTGACATCGACATTTCGCCACTTGCCGGAGGACTCTCAAACGAGGGATATGTCGTCGAGGACAGGCAGAGCGGCACGAAGACGGAGAAATATGTCGTGCGTCTCGGCGATGACATCCCGGTCCATCATGTCTCACGCGATAACGAACGCATGGCCTCCATGGCCGCACACGCCGCCGGTTTTGCGCCAGAACTCTGCCATGCCGGAGACGGGGTGCTCGTGTTCCGCTTCATCGACGGCAAGACCTACGCGATCGCCGACGTCGTTGCGAACACGCCTCAGATCATCGCGCTCATGAAGCGCTTTCACACCGAGATGCCGCATCATGTGTCAGGGCCGGGTCGCCTGTTCTGGGTCTTCCACATCATCCGCGATTACGCGCGGACACTTCGCAAAGCCGGCTCACGCTTCACCGAGCAGCTCGACGATTTTCTGTCCTGCTCTGCCATGTGCGAAGCGGCCCAGCCCGCGCTCAACCTGGTCTATGGGCACTCTGATCTGTTGCCCGCAAATTTTCTCCACGACGGCAACCGCCTCTGGCTGATCGACTACGAGTACGCAGCATTTTCATCTCCTCTGTTCGATCTCGCCAACCTCGCCTCGAACGCCCTGTTTACACCCGAGCAGGACGCCGCCATGCTCAAGGCCTACTTTGGAGCGACGCCCGACCATGATCTGATGAACGCGCTGTCGGCGATGAAGTGCGCATCGCTGCTGCGTGAGGCGATGTGGAGCATGGTCTCGGAACATCATCTCAAGGCGCCGGGTGTCGACTACGCGGCATACTCGGACGAGATTTTGGAGAATTTTCGCAAGGAACGCGCGCGCCACAACGCGACGTATGCGTGAATGCACCAGTTCGCGCCAGTTCAGCGCGTCGCCGCCCCGACATAGTGCGTTGCGACGATCGCAGGCGTGCCACGCGGGACATACCGCTCGAACGTCAGGTCAGAAAAGCCCGCCGAGGCGATTGCGCCCGAGATATCGCGATTGAGATTGCAGCCACCAGCCAGTGGCCGCCACCACGGGTTCACGCGATCCTGCCAGCGGGCGGTCCGCGGATCTTCAGCGCGCCCATGCTCGCAGAACAAAAGACGTCCTCCAGGCTTCAGCAGCCGTTGCGCCTCGCCAAGCGCGGCCGCGAGATCAGGAATGGTGCAGAGGGTGTAAGTCGTGACCAGCGTATCCGCGACGCCTGTCTCAAGACCGGTGGCCTCCGCACTTTCATTCCGCATCTGGAGCGGGATGTCCGCCTCTTGAGCGCGCGCTTCCGCCTGTGCGTTGCCGGACGGGTCAGGCTCCACGCCAATAACATCCGTCACGCGGTCGCGGTCATAGAGCGGTAGGTTGTATCCAGCCCCGATGCCAAACTCGACAACGCAACCACTAGCATCCGGCACAACGCGCTGACGTTGACGAGTGCACAAGCCGCAGCCGCAGGCGCGGGCTACGAGCTTCGGCGCGATCACCCGTTCGAAGAACCCCCGACGTCGCTCCGATTGCGTGTCCGCGTTGCGATCCGCCATGCCGCGCGCCGCTCAACGCACGCCGAGCTTTTGCTGCAGCGACGATGATGACGTCGTGTACTGGAACACGACTTTTTCATCCGGGCGGACAATACGGTGCGCCGCCTGTGACATCAGCGCCGCCTCGTGAAAGCCAGAGAGGATCAGCTTCAGCTTGCCCGGGTAAGTATTGATATCGCCGATCGCAAAAATCCCGGGCTCGCTCGTCTCGAACCGCTCCGTGTCGACCGGAACAAGATTTTCATCCAGATTGAGACCCCAATCGGCCACCGGCCCGAGCTTCATCGTCAAACCGAAAAACGGCAACATCGTATTGCAGGCGTGGGAGACCTCGCCGTCCGCCGTCTTGATCAAGACACCGCTCAATGCGCCGTTATCACCATGCAGTTGCGTCACCTGACCGACATGAAATTGCATCGACCCGGCGGCAACCAGCGCCTGCATCCGGTTCACGCTGTCCGGCGCTGCGCGAAACTTGTCGCGACGATGCACAAGTGCCATGCTGTTGACGACAGGCTGAAGATTAATCACCCAGTCGAGCGCCGAGTCCCCACCGCCAACAATCAAAACGTCCTTGCCGCGGAAGTCCTCGATCCGCTTGACGGAATAGTGCACCGACGTGCCTTCAAACGCTTCGATGCCGGGCAATGGCGGGCGCTTCGGCGTAAACGATCCACCGCCCGCCGCAATCACCACGACCTTGCAGACGAACACCTGTGCATCGTCCGTCACCAGACGGAACCGCCCGTCGGCGAGCCGCTTCAGCTCATCAACCCGCTGACTCAGATGGAAATCGGGATTGAACGGATCGATCTGCTCGAGCAGCTGATCCGTCAGCTTTTGTCCGGTAACGACAGGCAGACCGGGAATGTCGTAGATCGGCTTTTCCGGATAAAGCTCCGCGCACTGGCCGCCGGGTTTGTCCAGAATATCGATCACATGGCACTTGAGATCGAGAAGGCCGAGTTCGAACACGGCGAACAGACCGCACGGCCCGGCCCCAATAATCACCACATCCGTGTCGATCTCTGCTCCGCTCATGTTCGCGGCACTCCTTGTTGCGTCGTCATCAACGGCACGACCGCCGGCGGCCAAAATCAGAACTGCTTTTCGGGCACTCTGACAATGAGACCGTCAAGCGCATCCGTCACTTTGATCTGACAACTAAGCCGCGAGTTATCTTCCACCTCGAACGCAAAATCGAGCATGTCTTCTTCCATGTCTTCCCGCGCCCCGGTTTTCTCCACCCACGCCGGATCAACATAGACATGACAGGTCGCGCACGCGCAGGCGCCACCACATTCCGCTTCGATACCCGGGACCGAGTTTTTGACCGCGGCTTCCATGACGGTCATGCCCGCCTCGGCGTCCACGGCATGCTCGGTGCCGCTGTGTTCAATGAATGTGATCTTGGCCATGGGCCCGTCCTCGTGCTTCGGGATGTCCTGCGCCGTGTGCGCGTAAAATGTCAGGGAGCGGTAGCGCGCCGCCGCGCGGTTGAAAAGCCACCACATGCGCGGCAAAGGGGCTTGGCTGAAGGTCGCCGAAGCGCTCGGGCCGAAAACGCCGTAGGCAGACCGAAGTCGAAGGTCTTGATAGCCGCCTGAGCCAGGGCCGTCTTCAGGCGTCGACCGGTGTCATCGCGACAATGGCTTCAAACACGCGATCAGCCTGCGCACGGACCGCCGCGATGTGGTCGCGCTGGCGCATGGTGTCGTGATCCCGCGCATGTTCCGCCGCTTCCGCTGCACTCCCGAGCGCAAAGGCGCCCACGCCGCGGGCAGACCCCTTGATCGTGTGCGTCAGCCGGGTCCAGAGCTCCGGATTGCCGACAGCACCATGCAGCTGGAGCAGATGATCCCGCAACGAGTCGCGAAACAGGATCAGAATTTCCCGCTCAAGCGCCGGATCGCCCATGGTGTACGTCGCTAGATGAACGCGATCGATCGCGTCCATGGTCGATGGCCGTTCCTCGAGAACAATGTCCATAGCGCGTCCCTTGCGATCATGCGTCGTCAGCACGTCATCCGATGGTCGCGTCGAGACGTTAACAAATCCTAACGGTTGCCTGCGCAAGCGCGATAGCATCCCCGCCCTCCAGCGGCGCGTTTTCGCCGCAAAGCCCGGCTAGCACCACCGTGGGTTGAGCCGCATGCGTGAGCAATCTTGATCAGGTCCGCAGGGCCTGTTCAAAAGACCTGTTGATTGAGTGGCTTGTGCCACTCGCACGAGGGACGCGTGCGGGCTTTTGGGGTAAGCACGCGCTCGCGGGCCGTCGAACGCGCAGGATTCGACGATCGCGGATTGGGGCTGTCGGCTTAGGGGCTGGACGTACCGGGTATGGCGAAGCAGGACAAAAATGTTGCGTCGACGACCTCGGTCTCGGGCGCCGCAGCCGCGGATGCGAGAAACGCCGAGCCGGATTCCGCATCAGCCTCCGCACCATTGGCCAACGAAGCACCACGCCAAGCCGACCCGCGCGCAGGCGATACGAGTGCACCTCAAGCTCCCGGCCTCTCCACCGATACCGGCCCTGTCCCCGTGCGACGTGTCGGGCGCCGACGCGCTGCAGGCCCGGCAGCAGCGACAGGCGCAGCAGCCGCGGCCAATGATGACGTCCCCTCAATTGGCGGGCTGATCTACGCCCTTCAGCAAAAGCCATCACGTCGCCCGTTCTCGATCGCGGCGGGCATGTCAGCCGGGTGGCTGGTGATCGGCGGGCTTCTGGCGTGGTTCGCGTTTTCCGGCGAACTGGCCGCAGGCGCGAGCATCTCGGACCTGGCGACCCGCCCTCAGTCACTCCTGATCGCCACGGCCGTCCTCCTTCCGATTGCGCTGTTCTGGTTTCTAGGCGTCCTCGTGTGGCGCGCGCAGGAACTGCGCCTCATGTCGTCGGCGATGACGGAAGTCGCCGTGCGCCTCGCTGAGCCGGACCGGCTCGCGGAACAGTCGGTCGCCTCTCTCGGCCAGACCGTGCGCCGTCAGGTTATGTCGATGAACGACGCGATCAATCGCTCTCTCGGCCGCGCTGGCGAGCTTGAGGCGTTGGTCCACAGCGAAGTCGCCGCCCTTGAGCGCGCCTACCACGAGAACGAAGTCCGCGTCCGCTCGCTCATCAATGAGCTAGTCAGCGAGCGCAAATCCCTCACCAACAATTCCGATCGCGTGAGCGACTCGATCCGCGGGATCGGCATGGAAGTGACGCGCGAGATCGTTGCAGCCAGCGAAGTCGCCGCCAAAACCCTTTCGAGCGCCACGACGACGCTGACGCAGGAAGTGCAGAAGTCCGGAAGCCAGTTGACCGCCCGCATCCAGGCGACGAACGACCAGACCGCGCACCTGATGTCCGAAAGCGGCAACTCGCTGCTCGCCTCACTCGGCGACATGAACAAGCGCATCGGCGCGGAAGTTCCGGCCCTGCTCGACAAGCTGGCCGGCGAACAGACCCGGCTGAACAAGATCGTCGAGGGTGCCGGGCGCAACCTCGCCGCGCTCGAAACCGCGCTTGGTGAACGCGTCGATGGTCTGGAAACAGCGCTTGGCGACAAGACGGAACTGCTTCGCGACACGCTCCAGCACAAGATCAAGGATTTCGACGACACGTTCTCCGACAAGGCGCGCCAGCTCGACGCTGCGATCGGCGAGAAGATGAGCCAGTTCGACGGCTCCATGACGACAAAGGCCCAGACCTTCTATCAGACGCTTGAGAAGGCCAATTCCGAGCTCGACCGCAACATCCTCGAACGCACCCGCGCAGTCGAGACGACGATGCAGCGCCACGCCTCGCAGATCGAGCAGAACCTGCAGCGCCAGAACACGCAACTCGATAGCGCCATGCAGCGTCAGGCGCAGCAGGTCGATGGCACGATCGCTAAGGGCATCGATGCCGTCCAACGCGCCAACGAGAACGTCGCCACGCAATCCCTGCGGACCCTCGATGGCCTCTCGCAACAGGGCGAGTCCCTCCGAGACATCTCCGACAGCCTGCTCGCCCAGATCAGCGATCTGACCAGCCGCTTTGATCAACAG
>JBCAXC010000015.1:0-13723 GCA_038534255.1 Pseudomonadota bacterium | reverse complement strand
AACTCGCACTACTACAACGCGCTCGGCATCCAGAATGTCTATCTCGGTCGCGTTGTAGTAGTGCGAGTTGTGCGTGTTGTCGGCGAAGCAGTCATGCTCTTCTTCCGGATCGTGCAGCAGGAGACCGAGCTTCATGCGCTCTCCCGCAAGTTCGCCATATGACAGCGATCCGATGCCAGTGAAAATGCTGCGCAAAATGCTTGGGCCGTCCGCGAACGTAATAGCGATGCGGGCGTCGCCTTTTTCCTCCCATTGCGCGGCCATCCAGGTGATGTCTTCGATGAGAAGGTCGGTGGCTGTCTTGAGATATGCGGCGCGGCGGTCGCAGGCGCCGTTGGTGCAGTTTGCAGTGTCGAAGTCGGTTGCCGGGCGGGCGCCAGCTCCGGCTTGCGTGCCATTCAGATCCTGGCCCCAAAGCAGGAACTCGACCGCGTGAAAACCGGTTGCGACGTTGGCTTCAATGCCGCCTGCTTCCTGCAGGGTTTCGGCGAGCAGCGATTTCGTGATTTTCGTGGTGTCGACCGTCTCGCCGTTGATCCGGATGCTGGTGTTCGCGATGACATTTGCGGCGTAGAGCGCATTTTCCTCTGACTCGCTGCCATATCCCGCGTCGACATAGTCGATCAGCCCTTCGTCAAGGGGCCATGCGTTGACCTTGCCTTCCCACTCATCAACGATTGCGTTGCCGAAGCGGTAGGCTTCGCTTTGCTGGTACGGGACGCGGACGGCGAGCCAGGCTTCGCGCGCTGCCGCAAGCGTTGCTTCGGACGGTTTGTCGATGAGCGCGTCGACCTGTGTCTGGAGCACTTTGGCGCCTTTGAGCGTGTCGCTGTAGATCGCCTCTGCGATGTCCGCATAGGTACTGGCGACGGCTTTGATGTCCGGTTCGTCAGCCTGCGCCATGTCGGATGGTGTGGCGCTGAATGTGAGGCTGGCGAGGACGAAAATTGCGGATCCCAGCCTCAGGTGGAACCCACGATAACGTTTTGTGAGCGCGCTCGTCATCGATGCAGGACTCATGAGGCCATTCTCCTTTGAGGCTTGTGGGGTGTAACGCGAGACAAGACAGAGGACGCGACAGGGGGGCGTCGACACATTGTCTCTCAACGGGGCAATCCGCCGGGCGACTCGTCGGACTAGTTCGGGCGACTGCCCGGCGCGTGTGTATCTACGGTATTGGTGCCGACCAGTGCGGCGGCGTTCACGAGGTCACTTGTCGCGAGGACCACGCCTTCGCGACGCAGTGTGGTGGCGAACGTCTGGCCGAGCTCGACCGGGGCGTCGAGCGATGGACTCTCAAGCAGCGCGTAAGCGCATGCGCGCATGGCCGGGCAGACATCGTTCTGGCTTGCAGCGATCATCGAGACAGCGAGCACCTCGTCGCGGCAGAGCCCCGGACAGTGCGTCGGGAATACCTTCAGCGTCCGCCCGGCAGACGCGCGCAACGACCGCACCCAGCAGGATAGATCGCCGACCGCACGGCGTGCGCCAGTGGTGCCGAGCGCTTGGGCGAACGCGTTCCAGCATAGCTCCCAACTGGCGATCTCGCCGTGGGCCGCGCCGCGCATCCAACAGCGGAAACCGAAGCCGACGAGTGCGCGCTCGGGCGCCATGGCCGAGTCCATTGTGTCTGGCGGCGTCAGGCGCACCGGTGCGGTACCGGGTGCGCCGATTGTTGCGCAGGCTTCTCTTGGTCTGGCGCGCATGGAGGATTTACCGCGGGTGGTCATAGCGTCCTCCATTTCTTGAAGATGTACTTGGCATCCAAAGGCTCCAATCATCCGGATTAAAGGTCCGGTCATCGGGGTGCGAGTGGCGGCGGCGGTCGCCCTGTCATAGGACGTTGGCGGCATGCGCGTGGTAAAGTCAACGGTGTGGAGGCAACATTGGAATTGCTCTAATTCTAAACTGGACTGTCTTTGTCGACAATTGGTCTTTTGCGAGCCGCAAATCTGATCGGCAGCGAGATCGGACCTGTATTGCCGCTGTCCGGCAACCACGTGCCAGCCCCATCGGCTTCGATGTCTGCCAGACGGGAAGCGAGGCAAGCGAGCGCCTGCGACATGTCGCTGCGTGCGATGGGTGAGCCGATGCAGAAGTGCTTGCCGCCGCCGAAGCCGAAGTGCGGTTTTCGCTTCGCGGTGATGTCGAAGCCTGGAGAAAAATGCGCGGGATCAGTCGCGGCGGCTTCGGACACGAGATGGATGGTCGTGCCCTCGGGAATCGTGAGGTCGTGAAAGACAATGGTTTGCGTCGCCTCGCGCGTGACCCATGTCGCCGTCGGGCGGTTGCGCATCACCTCTTCCACCGCGGCACGTGCCAGTGACGGGTTGTCGGCGAGCTGCTGCCACGACTGCGGGTGGTCGATGAAGAGCTGCATCGCGAGGCCCAGCTGGTTGCGCGTGGTGTCGATGCCGCCGAAGATCGACAGCACGATCATGTCGTTCAGTTCTTCGTCGCTCAGGTGCTGTTTGTCTGTGTTGGCAGCGATGAGCGCGCCGATGAAATCATCCTTGGGGTCGGCGCGGCGTCGTGCAATCAGCGCGTCGGCGTAGGCCATGAGCTCTTGTGCGGCGGCGTCAATCTTGCGTTCGTCGGCCGCGTAGGTGACGCCGAGCGCGAGGCCCATTTCCATAGCGATCCGGGTCAGAGCAGTCGCTTCGGCAGAGCGAAGCCCAATGAGCTGGCAGATCACACGCGTGGCGTAGGGCTCGGCGAACGCCGCCATGAAGTCGCAGCGTCTGTCCGCTTCGAATGTATCGATCAGCTCGTGCGCGAGAGCAGAAAAATGCGGTGCCAGATCAGCGACCCGGTTCGGTGCGAATGCGGGCGTGGCGAGGCGGCGCAGGCGGGCGTGATCGGCGCCCTCCCTATTGAGCATGATCCGCTTCCACCATGCCGCCCAGACGCCGGTCGCGCCGTGATGATCCGGCCAACGATGCGAGCCCTGGCGCAGCGCCGGGTGCATCAGCAGGGTCTTCATCTCGTCGTAGCGCAGCACGGCGATGCCATAGGGCGTCCGGGCGTACCAGCTTTGCTCTCGCGCTTCGTGCACATCCGCCGAGCGGATCGAAAATGCAGGGTCGGCGAGGTCGAGGAATGGAATGTCTGCGGTCATCGTGGCGACTGTAGTTCCCTCCAGCATCGTGGCGGTACTGTTTCAAGGCAGGGTGTCTTTCGCAAGTCAGGTCACGCGTTCGCGCACGGGGCGCTTGCGTCGCGTGATGCGCGTGTGGTCGAGTTTGTGCGTGGAGTTTTGGGGTGGAGGGCGAGACGATGACGCAACATGAAACGTGCGCCACACCGTCAGGTGCGTTTTCCTCCGTTGCGGCATTCGCTCTCGATATGAAGGCAGAGGCCGTGCCGGATGCGGTGCGGCGTTCGGCGGCGCTCTATCTGCTGGATCTGCTCGGTGTTGCGATTGCCGGGCACGCGTTGGAGGCGGGGCGGATTGCGCGGGATCACGCCGTGAGGCACTGGGCGGCGGGACCCGGTGCGCCGTCAGCACGATTGCTGTTCGATGGACGCACGACGTCACTGCCGGGGTTTGCGTTCGCGCTCGGCACGCAGATCGACAATTTTGATGCGCATGATGGGTGGCAACCCTCGAAGGGACATGCCGGGGTCGCGCTGTTGCCGGGGTTGCTCGCGTTCGCCCAGGGGTATCCGCCGAGAGACGGGTCGGCGCACGTCTCCGGCCGGGATGCGCTGGCGGCGCTGGTTGTGGGCTACGAGGTTGGCTATCGCGCGGCCGTTGCGCTTCATCACACCGTGTCTGACTATCACACATCAGGGGCGTGGAACGCGCTCGGTGTCGTGGCACTCGGGGCCCGCTTGCGTGGCGTCGAGCGAGATATCTTCCGTCATGCGCTCGGCATTGCGGAGTATCACGGGCCGCGCAGCCAGATGATGCGGGAGATCGCGAACCCGACGATGCTGCATGACGGGTCAGGGTTTGGCGCGATGGTGGGCGTGCAATCGCTGTTGCTGGCGGAAGATGGATTTGCGGGTGCCCCGGCTGCGACGATTGAGTTCCGCGATGTCGGCGCAGCGTGGGACGATCTCGGCGAGCGCTGGCTGACCTGTGCGCAATACATCAAGCCTTATCCGATCTGCCGGTGGGCGCATGCGGCGATCGATGCCGCTTTGGCGCTGCGGCAGACGCATGCGATCGATCCGTCTCAGATCGCGGAGATCGAGGTCGCCACGTTTGCGTATGCCGCCGATCTGAGTGGCGCTGTACCGGCGACGACGAGCCTCGCGCAGTACGCGCTCGCGTGGCCGGTTGCGGCGGCTTTCGTGCGGGGTGACGTTGGTCCGAACGAAGTGATGGAGATCAGCTTCTCAGATCCCGCACTGGTCGCGATGACGGGCCGCGTGTGCGCGGTCGTCGATCCGGCGCTGGAGGCGGCGTATCCGGATCACAGGCTCGCGCGCGTGACGGTGAGGATGGCGAGTGGAGAAAAATTTTACAGCGGGGTGACGACGGCTTCTGGCGGTCCGGATCCGCAGGCGAGTGAAGCGGACGTGGTGGCGAAGTTTGAGCGTTTTGCCGCGCCGGTTGCCGGGGCAAAGCGAACGCAGGCTCTGATTGAAGCCACGCTCGGACTGGCTGTGTACAACGCTACCATGCAGCCGCTCAGCGCGTTGCTCTACGCGCCCCTTGACGCTTGAGGCGGTGCATTCGGGCGCGGCGGTCAGCCTTGCGCCGGGGTGAGCTTCAACAAGCGGGCGCCATCACCGTCTTCCAAGACCCAGATCGCACCGTCGGGGCCTTGCTCAACCTCTCGCACGCGTTCGCCCCAGCGGAACCTTTCGGCCTCGCGTGCGGTTCCGTCCTTGATGTCGACGCGGACGAGTGCGCGGGATGACAACCCTCCCATGAACGCATCGCCCTTCCAGTTCGGGAACACGTCGCCCGAATAGAGAATAAAACCGGACGGCGAGATGGCGGGCACCCAGGACTTTTTCGGCGCTTGGAACTCGGGCCGGGTGGCGTGATCCGGGATGGGGCGACCAGAATAATTGTCGCCGTCCGAGACGACCGGCCAGCCATAGTTTCTGCCACGCTCGATGAGGTTCAACTCGTCGCCATGGCGCGGACCCATTTCATGCGACCAGAGCGTGCCGTCTTCGGCGAAAGCGATGCCGAGCGGATTGCGGTGGCCAATCGACCAGTAGGTTTTCGCGAGCGTGCCTTTGTCCTGATAGGGATTGTCTGTCGGGACGCTCCCGTCGTCATTCAGGCGGATAATTTTGCCAAGACCCTGACTGAACCGCTGGGCTGGTTTCTGCTTCTGACGATCTCCCGATGTAATGAAGAGCTTATTCTCCGCATCGAAAGCGAGGCGATGACTGAAGTGGCCGCGGCCGCTTGTCTTTGGCTGCTGCGTCCAGATTTTCGCCTTGTTGGTCAGCCGCGGAGTTGCGCCACTGCGATCAAGCGTTGCGGCTGCGACGATCGCGCCAAACGTGCGCCGGTTGTCGCTAGCTTCGACGTTGGAGATGTAGATGCGCTGGTTCTCGCTGAAGTTTGGATGCAGCACCACGTCGCCGAGTCCGCCCTGTCCGCCGTATGCCACTTTCCACATGCCAGCGACCTCGGTTTTGCGGCCGTCGGGTGTCATGTGAAACAGGCGCCCCGGCTTGGTCGTGATCAGCGCGGAGCGATCGGGCAAGAACGTCATGGCCCATGGCTCGTCGAAGGACGCGATGGGCGTTGCGGTGAGCGCGCTCGACTTGCTTTCGATCCGGAAGCTCTCGGATGCGTTCGCTGACAAGGGGGCGATAAGCGTTGCGAGGAGAAAAGCTGGGATGAAGCGAGATGGCATGCTGGCAATGCTCCCGTCCTGTGGTGTGGTGAATACTCAACGGGCGTCTGCGATGTCAGTTCCCGTTGCAGGTAGCGTCGAGATGACCTTGCCATAAAGCGGCAGCGGAATGCGGTCAGTCTATGGCGGGTGCGCTGACAATCTCGTGCATGCGAGCGATCGATGCGGCGAAGTCGAATGCGGGTTCCCAACCCCAGTCCGTACGTGCGGCGGAGTCGTCCTGCACGTCTGGCCAGCCTTTGATCAGTGCAGTGACTGCAGCGTCCGAAGTGAAGGTTGGCGTAAAGCCCGGATAGCGTTTTGTGAGCGCATTGGCGACCGCGCCTGCGGAGACATAAAAGCCGTGAAGATTGTAGGCCGGTCGCGTCAATCGCGTGCGATCTGCGTTCATGATGGCGACAATGCTGGCGACGACATCCTCCAGAAATAAAGACGACATGCCGACATCCGGCGCGACGGGGAAGGTGAAATTTTCTCCTCTGGCCGCGGCGTTGAAGGCGAGGGAGGGATACGCGGTTGCGGCTCCGGCGGGGGCAAAGGGTGAAAGCACCATAGGGAAGCGCAGGCAGCGGAAATCGAGCTCGTGCCGTGTGGCGAAGTAGTTTCCCATGCGCTCGACGGCAACCTTCGTGACGCCGTAGAAATTCTCCGGCCATTGCGCCGCATCCTCGGGCATTGGCTCTGCCGTCTGCGGGCCATAGCTGGCGATGGTGCTGGCGAAAAACACCTGCCGCACCTCGTGCGCAACCGCGGCCTGCATGAGCGTGAACGATGCGCCGGCATTGATCTCCCAGGCGCGGGCGAGATCGGCTTCGGAACTGCTGGAGAGGAGCGAGGCGAGGTGACAGATCGCGGCCGGCTTTATCTCGGCGATGATCGCATCGAGCTGCGCGGTGTCCGTCACGTCGGCGAACACGATACGTTCGCGGTCGCTTGATGTTGCCGCGTTGCTGCCTGGCAAATCCAGCCGCACGACCCGCGTGCCATTGGCAGCAAAGCGCGCGGCGACGAGGCGGCCGAGATTGCCATTGCCGCCGGTGATCAGGATGGGTCGGCTCATCGATGTGTCACCCGATGTCGCCGACAAAGTGCTTTGAGAGTTTGAGGCCTTGACCCTGATAGTTCGACGAAAGCCCGGCGCCGTAGAGCGTCCCGGGGACTGCGGCCATGCGCTCGTAGATCAGGCGACCGATGATCTGACTGTCCTCGAGGATGAACGGCACTTTGTGGCTGCGCACCTCAAGCACGGCCCGTGAGCCGCCACCGCCTGCCGCGTCGTGACCGAAACCCGGATCGAAGAAGCCGGCATAGTGTACGCGGAATTCGCCAACCAGCGGGTTGAAGGGGACCATCTCCGCGGCGTGTGACGGGGGGACATGGACCGCCTCCTTGGAGGCGAGGATGTAAAACTGATCGGGATCGAGGATCAGGGTTTTTCCAGCGTCCGCTCGCACCGGCTCCCAGTAGTCGGCGACGCGACAGGAGGCCGGGCGATCAACGTCGACCACGCCCGTGTGGCGTTTGGCGCGATAGCCGATCAGCTGATTTTCATCGCCAGAGAGATCGACGGACACAGCGATGCCGTTTGCGATGTCCGGCTCACCGGACGAGACCAGCCCGTGCGCTTTGTGAAGCGCGCGCAGTTCTGCATCATCACTCGCGACTGTGCCGCGGCGGAAGCGGATTTGTGAGAGCCGCGATCCGGGGCGGACAATGATCGGGAATGTCTGCGGGCAGATCTCGGCGTAGAGTGGGCCATTGTAGCCATCTGCGATCATGTCGAATGCGCTACACCCGTCGGAGATCACTCGCGTGAACACGTCGAGGCGACCGGTCGAACTTTTGGGGTTGGTTGCCGCCGCGAGGCCCGTTGGCAGGCTGAGGGCCTCCTGCAGTGGGACGACGTAGACGCACCCCGTCTCGAGCACTGCGCCTTCACGCAGGTCGATGCGGTGGGTTGTGATCTCGGCAAGGCGATCGCTGACATGGGTGCCAGGGCCGGGCAAAAAGCTCGCGCGAACGCGGTGGGCGGTTGTGCCAAGGCGCAAGTCCATGCTCGCCGGTTGGATCTGCGCATCGCCCAGCGGATGTGGGGCGTCAATGACGCCGCGCTCGAGCAGTGCGGTGATTTCCTCGGCGGGGAGAATGCCGTCAGTGTCTTCGGTCGGTGTCATCGGTGAAGACGGCCTCTAGTTTTGTCTGCGCGGCCCAATCGAGGCTCTGCTGATTGCGGCACAAGGGCCAAACAGAGCCGAATGACGTGGGCTGATTCCTGACCCATATCTTAGTCGACGGTGGGGTCGTGGAGGCCTGCCAGCTCAGGTTTATCCAGCCATTTTGCGCGTGTCTGTCGAGCTGACGTCAATCGCGTCTTCTTGACCGATCGCGACTGAGCGCCTAACCGCTTGTAACTTCGTGGTGATTTGGCCGGTCGGCTTGCAGCCACGCAAAATAATTCGCTAAAGGACCGCACCAGCGCTGCATGGCACTCCGGTCGGCCCTCCTGGACACGGACCTGAACATGGCAGACCCGCGAAATCCGACTGATCCTGCTGCCGCGACGTTGGACGCGCTTCATCCCGAGACAGTGCTTGTGCATGCCGGTACCGCGCGGTCACCGTTCGGGGAGACGTCGGAGGCGCTCTTTCTAACGTCCGGATTCGTCTATCAGACGGCGGAGGAGGCGGAAGCGCGGTTCAAGGGCGACGACCCAGGGTTTGTTTACTCGCGCTATTCGAACCCGACGGTGCAGATGCTCGAGGAGCGTGCCGCGGCACTCGAGGGTGCGGACGCCGCGCGGGCAACGGCGAGCGGTATGGCGGCTGTCGCGGCGACCATGCTCTCCCAGCTCTCGGCGGGCGATCATGTGGTCGCGGCGCGCGCGCTTTTTGGAAGCTGTCGCTACATCGTCGAAGAGCTTTTGCCGCGGTTCGGGATCACCTCGACGCTGGTGGACGGGCGCGACCTCGATGCCTGGCGGTCGGCCGTACGCGACGAGACCCGGATTTTCTTCTTCGAAACGCCGACAAACCCGAATCTGGAACTCGTTGATATTGCGGCAGTGTCCGAGATTGCCCATGCGGCCGACGCGGTTGTCGTTATCGACAACGTTTTTGCCTCCCCGATGTTGCAGCGCCCTATCCTGCTTGGTGCCGACATCGTGGTGTACTCGGCGACAAAGCACATCGATGGTCAGGGGCGCACGCTCGGTGGTCTCGTGCTCGGGCGGTCCGAGTTCATCACGAAGACGCTTGCACCGTTCCTCAAGCATACCGGCCCGGCGCTGAGCCCGTTCAATGCGTGGGTGATGCTGAAAGGCCTGGAGACGATGCCGGTGCGGGTCGCGCGGCAGGTCGAGACGGCGGCGCGCGTGGCCGATGTGCTGGTGGATCATCCCGGGGTGTCGCGGCTAACCTATCCGGGGCGTGCGGACCATCCGCAGCGCGCCATCGCGAAATCGCAAATGAGCGGTGGTGGCACGCTGATCTCGCTTGATGTTGCGCCCGGGGATGGGCCCGCGAAGGCGCGCGCGTTCCGCATGCTCAACGCGTTGCGGTTGATCGGGATCTCCAACAACCTTGGTGATGCGAAATCGCTGGTCACGCATCCGGCGACCACAACACATCAACGTCTGGATGACGCGGCGCGTGCCGAGCTCGGGATCAGCGATGCGACGCTGCGGCTCTCAATCGGGCTCGAACGCTGTGATGATCTGCTGGCGGATTTGACGAACGCGCTGGCTCATGCTGGATCGACGGGATGAGCGCTTCGTGGGCGCACCGGCGTGGGGAGAACAACGATGTATGAGGCGGTGACGGAGGGGTTTCGCGTGCGCGTCGAGCCGGACTATATGGACGACCGGTCGTCGCCCGAAGACGATCTCTACTTCTGGGCCTACACCGTCGAGATCACCAACCTCGGGCTGCGGACCGGCACGCTGCGGACGCGCTACTGGAAAATCACGGATGCGCAGGGGAAGGTCGAGGAGGTCCGCGGACCAGGCGTTGTCGGGGAAGAACCTGAACTGCCGCCCGGAGAACAATTCGTTTACACGAGCGGTTGCCCACTCCCCACCACGTCCGGCTTCATGCAGGGTCACTTTGTGCTCGAGATGGTTGATGGCGAAGATCTCGAAATCGCTATCCCTGCCTTCTCTCTCGACAGCCCGCATGAGGCGCGGAGTTTAAACTAGTCGCGTGATGACGTGATTCTGTCGTAGGGTCGGGTGCGAGTTGGTCATTTCAGTCCGTTTCTCATTGCCCGGACCGCACGCGAGGCGGGTTGGGCGTCCCGAGCCTTGAGCAGCCATGCCGGACTTGCGCGCCATACTCATGATCATCGGTCTGCTGCTGTCGACGCTTGGCTGCGCGATGATGATCCCTGGCCTCTACGAGCTGGCGCTCGGTGATACAGACTGGATCGTCTTTGCGTCCTGCGCTGCGCTCACGCTTTTTGTCGGTGTGTTGCTGACGGTGGCGAACCGCACGGATGATGTGGCGCTGTCGATCAAGCAGGCGTTCCTGCTGACGACGCTGACGTGGGTTGCGCTGGTTGCATTTTCTGCGCTGCCGTTCGTCTGGTCGGGATCGGGCGCGAGTTACACCGATGCGTTTTTCGAAGCGATGTCCGGGCTGACGACGACGGGAGCGACCGTGTTTACCGGCCTTGAGAACGCGCCGCCCGGCATTCTGCTCTGGCGTGCGATCCTTCAATGGCTTGGCGGGATCGGAATCATCGTCATGGCGATTGCCGTTTTGCCGATGTTGCAGGTGGGGGGCATGCAGCTTTTCCGGATGGAATCCTCCGATACGTCCGAGAAAATTCTCCCCAGAACGACGGAAATTGCGAACCGCATCATCGCGCTCTATGGCGGGCTGACGGTTGCGTGCGTCGCTGGATACCTGCTGGCCGGGATGGACATGTTCGATGCCGTCGCCCACGCGATGACCACGATCGCGACAGGTGGGTTTTCGACCTATGACGCGTCGATTGGCCATTTTGACAGTGTCAACGTGGAGATGGTCGCCGTCACATTCATGCTGCTTGGCAGTCTGCCGTTCGTGCTGATGCTGCAAGCGATCGTCGGGCGCTGGACGCCGTTGCTGCGCGATTCACAGGTGCGGTGGTTTTTCTCCTTTGTCGCGGTTGCCGTCCTGCTGGCGTGGCTGGCGCAGTCGAATGTCGAGCAGCAACTTGGCGCGCTGGAGTTTCGTGACGCGACATTCAACGTGGTGTCGATTATCACGGGCACGGGATACGCGACGCGGGCCTATGACACGTGGAGCAATTTTTCCGCGATGCTGTTCATGGTGATCATGTTCATCGGCGGCTGTGCGGGCTCGACATCATGCGGACTGAAAGTCTTCCGCTTCCAGGTGCTCTACGAGACGATCCGCCATCGCGTGCTGACATTCGCGCAACCCAACCGCGTGGTGATCGCGACGTTCAACGGCAAGCCGATGGAAGAGGCGGTGTCGCGGGCCGTGATGAATTTCGTGTTCCTGTTTCTGCTCTCGTTCGGCGTCATTGCCGGGTTGCTCAGCCTGTATGAGCTCGACTCCGTCACAGCGCTTTCGGCGTCGGCCAGTGCGCTGGCCAATGTGGGGCCGGGGCTCGGGCCGATTGTCGGGCCTGCGGGCACCTATCAGGACTTGCCGGATGCGGTGAAGTGGATTCTCTCTTTCGCCATGCTGCTTGGGCGGCTGGAGATCCTCACCGTGCTTGTGCTTTTCACGCCGATTTACTGGCGGTCGTGAGGAAACGTGCAATCCGCAAATGTGTGACGTGCGTCACATGTTGGCAGTCATGCCGGTGGCATTCAGAACTCAAGACAGACGACGCATCGGTTCAGACATACCTCTCTCCCCGGAGGCGAAACCGACCTCATCCCCCCGACCGAGGTCACGCGTCACATCGCGGCTGCCGGAGCATTGGAAACGTTCCCCTCGTTCCCTCCCCCCGGCCCGGCAGCCGCTTTTTTCTCTCTCAAGACATTTCAGCTGCGGACGGTCATACGGTCTCGGTAACGAACTTTGTACGGAGATACGCGTCCAGGCCTTCGATTCCGCCCTCCGAGCCGTAGCCGCTTTCGTTGACGCCACCGAACGGGCTTTCCGGTGTCGAGATGATGAAGCTGTTGATGCCGACGAGGCCCGCTTCAATGTTTTCTTCCAGTGCGCGGATGCGTTTGGGTTCATGCGTGAAGGCGTATGACGCGAGGCCAAACTCGAGGCGATTGGCAATCTCGATCGCGTCGTCGAGATCGCGGAAGCCAGAGATCGGAGCGACGGGGCCGAATGGCTCTTCGTTCATGATCATCGCGTCCTGCGAGACGTTCTTCAGGACGGTCGGTTCGTAGAACCAGCCTTGATTGCCGCGCCTCGCGCCACCGGTCATCAGCTCTGCGCCGTGATTGACCGCATCGTCGACGAATTCCTGCATCACGCCGAGACGACGCTCCCCGACGAGCGGGCCCATCTGAATGCCATCTTCCATTCCGTTGCCGACCTGCACGTCCTTGGCCGCTTCGCAAAAGACGTCGGCGAACTGGTCCACCTTGCTTTCCTGCACGAGAAAGCGGGTCGGCGAGACGCAGACCTGACCGGCATTGCGGAACTTTCCGGCAGCCGCGGCCTTCGCGGTTTTCTCGATGTCAGCATCCTCGAAGACGAGCACCGGCGAGTGTCCGCCGAGCTCCATCGTGCAGCGCTTCAGGGTGTTGGCGGCGAGTTTCTGCAGGTGCTTGCCGACGGGGACGCTGCCGGTGAAGGACAGCTTGCGTGGTGTGCTGCTCGCAAGCAGATGTTCCGAGACGTCCGACGGAATGCCGAAGACGAGGTTGAGTGCGCCGTCCGGCAGTCCGGCGTCCTGCAGCGCGCGTGCGATCGCAACGGCGGTGCCCGGCGTTTCTTCGCTGGCCTTGATGATGATCGAGCAGCCAGCGCCGAGCGCGCCAGCCACCTTGCGCATGACGTTCACGGCGGGAAAATTCCAGGCGACAAACGCGGCGACCGGGCCGACCGGTTCATTGATCACGAGACCGCGCATGTTCGGCACGCGTGAGGGCACAAGACGACCGTATGCCCGTTTGCCTTCCTCGGCGTACCAACGCAGCACGTCGATCGCGAAGCCCATTTCCATTTTGGCTTCGCCGAGTGGTTTCCCCATTTCGCGGGTCAACGTCTCGGCGATCGCATCGGTGCGGTCCTCAAGATGACGGGCGGCCTTTTCCATGATCGCCTGGCGCGCCAGTGGCGTCATCGCTTTCCAAGTGCGGAACCCGCGTTCCGAGGCGGCGAGTGCTTCGTCCAGATCGGCTTGCGAGGCGTGTGGCAACGTGGCCAGTTCTTCCTCGGTCGCCGGGTTGATCACGGGTTCGGTCTTGCCTTCCGATCCCTGACGGAATTTGCCATCGATCAGCAACTCGAGTGTTTCGTAAGCCATGCGGGCATCCTTTCGGTGCGGACTGCGTTTCATGTTGCCTTGGCGTAAATCCGCGTCGAATGCCAGTGCGGGGGCTTGCGGGGCGTGATTTCCCTGAGCGCAGCGCATTCACCCCCGGACCACGCTCGTTGTCGGGCGGCTTGCGTGGCTTCTTCGAACGCGCCATCTATCCGGTATGAGATCGTCAGAACGCAAAACGACAACGCCGCTCGCGGTGATTGGTTCAACTGATGCGCCACGCCGTGTCCTCCTGATCATTTCGGGGGGCATTGCGGCGTACAAGAGCCTCGATGTTGTACGGCGCCTGCGGGAGCGAGGCGTCAGCGTGCGCGTTGTGCTGACGCGAGCGGCACAGGAATTCGTGACGCCGCTTTCGGCGACGGTCCTCTCTGGCGAAGAAGCCGTGACCGATCTTTTTTCTCCAAAGGATGAGGCGGAGATCGGCCATA
>JBCAXC010000014.1:0-13728 GCA_038534255.1 Pseudomonadota bacterium | reverse complement strand
CTTGTGGTGCCCGCCGCCTTTCGGGATCGGCTTGCCCTTCGCGACGACGCGCGGAGAATAACCGCCTTCGTCAGACGTCAGTCCAACCTTTTTCGTTGCCGACGACGACGCGCATGCTGACAGTGCGAACGCCACGCATCCTGTGATCAGGCATGCGCGCCATGGTGCGCCCTTCGACATCGACGATGTGTCTGACATTGTTTGTCGCGCGACGTCTGCCATGTCGCGTCCCCTGCTCCTGCACCCTTGGCGCAACGTCTCACAAAGGATTGGAGATCCAATTTCCGATTGGATGAAAATACACACATCCAATGCAAGGATTTGGTAACCATCCGCGGCGCGCCACGGATGGCTCACAACCACAGAGGACAGTTTTGCTCCATGACGGGACGCTCCTACACATTTTCCCATGCGATCGTCAGGACTCCGAGCGAAGCGCTCGTCCGCGGGCTGCGCGCCGAAGACAACGGCGACCCGGACTTCGCGACTTTCTGCGCGCATCACGCGGCCTATGTCGCGGCGCTGGAGGCGACGGATGCGACCGTGATCACGTTGCCCGCGCTCGAGGCATATCCTGACTCGGTCTTCGTCGAGGACGCTGCACTCTGTTTGCCGGAGGGGGCTGTCGTCATGCGGCCGGGCGCGCCAACCCGGCTCGGCGAGGCGGCTGAGATGGCACCAACGCTGCGAGAGCTTTACGACACCGTGGCCGTGATCGAGGCGCCGGGGTTCATCGAAGGGGGCGATATCCTCGTGACCGAACGGGAGATCCTCGTCGGCACGTCTGAGCGGACGAATGCTGAGGGTATCGCAGCGCTCGCGGAGATTGTCGGCCCGTGGGGACACACGGTGCGGACCGTGGAGACGCCGCCCGGCGTGCTGCACTTCAAGACCGATTGTTCTCTGCTCGCGGGGGAGACAATTCTTGCGACCGAGCGGCTCTCCGCCTCTGGGTGCTTTGAGGGCTACGAGGTCATCCACACATGCGCCGGAGAGGAGGCTGCAGCGAACAGCATCCGCTTCAACGATATCGTCGTGATGCCGGATGGATTTCCGGCCACGGCGGCGCGGGTGCGCGAGGCGGGATACGCCGTACGGACGATCGGCAATTCGGAGGCGGCAAAGCTGGACGGCGGGATGTCCTGCCTTTCTCTCCGTTTTTCGCCGCCCGGACAGGTTGGCGGTAAGAAACCCTAAAAAATCTTGCCCGGGTTCATGATCCCGTGAGGATCAAGCGCCGCCTTGATCGCACGCATGACGTCGACGCCTGCGCCGTGTTCGGCGCGCATCAGTTTCATCTTACCAGTGCCGATGCCATGTTCGCCGGTGCATGTGCCGTCGTGTTCGAGCGCACGGGCGCCGAGGCGGAGCACGAATGCTTCGACCTTCGCAACTTCCTCGGGGTTGTCCATGTCGATCAGCGGCAGGACGTGGAAGTTTCCATCCCCGATGTGACCGACGATCGGGGCGATCAGCCCCATCTCGTCGATATCTTCGCGAGTCTCACGCACGCACTGCGCAAGGTGTGAAATCGGCACGCAGATGTCGGTGGCCAACGCGCTGGTGCCGGGGCGTAATGAGCGCCCCGCCCAGTAGGCATCGTGGCGCGCCTTCCAGAGCTTGTTGCGATCCTCGACGGCTTCTGCCCACTGCAGACCTGCACCCCCTTCGGCGTCCGCTAACTCGCGGAAGGTTTCGACCTGCTCACGCGTGCCGGCCTCGCTGCCGTGGAACTCGAGGAAGAGCGTTGGCTTTTCCTCCATGTCCATGCTGGAGTAGCTGTTGCAGGCGCGGACCTGGAGTTCATCAAGCAGCTCAGCGCGGGCCAGACCGAGACCCAGTTGAATGGACTGGATGACCGTGTTGCAGGCGCCTTCAAGCGTCTCGAATGGGCACACAGCGGCGAGCGTTGCTTCCGGGATGCCATGCACGCGGACCGTCAGTTCGGTCGTCACACCGAGGGTGCCTTCAGAGCCGACGAGCAAATGGGTCAGATCGTATCCGGCGGATGATTTGCGTGCGCGCCGTGCGGTCTTCACCGTCGAGCCATCGGCCATCACGGCGGTGAGATTGATGACGTTGTCGCGCATCGTGCCATAGCGCAGCGCCATCGTGCCGGATGCGCGGGTTGCGGCCATGCCGCCCAGCGTGGCGTCTTCTGCGCCCGGATCGACGGAGAAAAACAGCCCCAGATCGCGGAGGTGATCGTTGAGCTGCTTGCGGCTGACGCCAGGCTGGACGATGCAATCGAGATCGCTCTCGTTGACCGCGATGATCTTGTTCATACCGGCGGTGTCGATGCTGATGCCGCCGCGCGCCGCGTTCACCTGACCTTCCAGCGACGTCCCGGCACCGAACGGCACGACGGGTACACGATGCTCGGCACAGACGCGCACGATTTCCGCGACGTCATCATGATGCTCCGCGAAGACGACCGCGTCGGCCGGCTGCGGTGTGATCCATGTCGTGGTGTGCGCGTGTTGGTTGCGGATAGCCTCACCTGTTGTGAGGCGCGGGCCAAAGCGCTGCTTCAGGATGTCGATCGCGCGGGCGACGGCTTCCGCGTGATCTGACGCCGTGCGCGTGTCGGTCATAACGTTCATCCGGCCCTCCTCATGTCGTCTCGCCCAAGGGTCGTCGCATTGACGAGCGCGACGTGCAAATTTCGTCGCCGGTTCGGCCCTTCGAGGCGGCACCATCCGCGATGCATTGCGAAGACTGTCACGCCGTTGTCATGTGCGCACCGATATGTCCGATCGGTTTACTCCCGACGACCCATCCTCAGAGCCGAGATTGCGTGATGCGCACACCGACTTTCGATCGCCGCCGCAAACTCGCTGCCGAAGCGCTTGGTACGGGTATCCTCGTGTGCACAGTCGTCGGTTCGGGCGTGATGGCGGACAAGCTGACGACCGACACGGCGGTGGCGCTGCTGGGCAATACGCTGCCGACCGGGGCAATTCTCTATGTGCTGATCACGATCCTCGGGCCGGTGTCCGGTGCGCACTTCAATCCGGCCGTCACTGCCGCATTTGCGCTGCGAGGAGACATGCCGCGCGACCTGATCATCGCTTACGTGGCAGCACAGGTCTGCGGCGGCATTCTCGGGACGGTTGCCGCACATGCCATGTTCGAGCTCGATCTCTGGCAGTTGTCGGCGACCGTGCGGACCGGGCCGGCACAGTGGTTTGCCGAGGTTGTTGCCACGTTCGGGCTCGTGTTCACGATCCTCGCAGGTGTTGCTCTTCGCCCGCGCGCCGTCCCGATGCTCGTCGCGTTGTACATCACAGCGGCGTACTGGTTCACGGCATCAACGTCTTTTGCCAATCCGGCAGTCGCGATCGCACGGGGTGTAACCGACACGTTTTCAGGCATCCGACCGCTGGATGTGCCCCTGTTTGTCGTGGCTCAATTCGCGGGCGCCGTCGTTGCCGTTGTGTTCGCCGGCTGGTTGCTGCGGGAAACCGATGTGGCGTCGGAAACACTTCGCAGATCGCGCGAACACGACTAAGTCATTGAAATACCGGGTTTCGTGTCGCGCACCGGACGGACCAACGAGACCTGGACTTTCGCCATGCCCCTCCGCCGTCGCGACTTTCTCTTCGCGGCCGGGATTGCACCCGTCGCTCTGACACTTGGCGCTCGTCGCCCGGCTTTCGCGATCGATACGCCGCTCGTGCCGAATACCAATCTCGATCTGCCGCCATCTTCGACGGCTGGCGCCAATGCCAATCTCGACACCCCGCCCGCACCGAACACAAACCTCGATACGCCGCCAACGCCGAAAACAAATCTCGATACGCCGTCGCAGACCTCTGTCTTCGGCTCGCCGATCACAACCAATTCGTCGAACACGAAAATGTCGACAAGCACAGTCGCGTTCCAGAACCAGCCGAATGCGGGTGCGCGGTGCGCAAACTGCCGCTTCTACAATGCATCCAACAGCTCGTGCGCGCAGGTGATCGGGGACTTCCACGCAAACGGTTGGTGCTTAATGCACACGCCGTGACGCGTGCGAAGAAGCGCGGCTGTCGCGTCTAGAAAAGATGTTCCGGGACTGTGTCGAGATCGATCGAGGTTTCGCTGGTGCCTGACAGTGCCTGCAACATGATGGTCTCCGGTGTTCAGGGTCGATGGGTTCGTCATCGCACTGGAAACGCCAGAGGCCGATGGGCATGCTGTGCAGCCCCTGCAGCTGTTGCGAGACTTGCGCCCGTGCGACGTGCCGCCTAATCCGGTTATGGTGAGATAAAACAAAGAGCGGGCGGCGCAGGGCGGCTCGTCGAAGCGGAGGAGACGCCTATGGAATCTCGTGCAGCCGTAGCGGTGAAAGCCGGTGAACCCCTCGAGGTCACGACCGTCAATCTGGATGGCCCGAAAGAGGGGGAGGTGGTCGTCGAGATCAAGGCGTCAGGTGTCTGTCATACGGACGAATTCACCCGCTCCGGCGCCGATCCAGAGGGCATTTTCCCCGCCATTCTCGGGCATGAGGGTGCGGGCGTCGTCGTCGACACCGGGCCGGGCGTGACGTCGGTGAAGAAGGGCGACCACGTCATCCCGCTCTACACGCCGGAATGCCGCCAGTGCGATTACTGCACGTCGGGCAAGACCAACCTGTGTCAGGCGATCCGCGAGACGCAGGGGCGCGGTGTGATGCCGGATGGGACAAGCCGGTTCACGGCGGGCGGAGAAAAAGTCTTCCACTACATGGGGACTTCCACCTTCTCCAATTACACGATCATGCCGGAGATCGCGGTCGCGAAGGTGCGGGAGGACGCGCCGTTCGAAAAGATCTGTTACGTCGGCTGCGGTGTGACGACCGGCATTGGCGCCGTGATCAACACGGCCAAGGTCCAGCCGGGCGATAACGTGGTTGTCTTCGGTCTCGGTGGCATCGGCCTCAATGTCATTCAGGGCGCACGGCTCGCGGGTGCCAACATGATCGTCGGTGTGGACATCAACAACGACCGCAAGGCATGGGGCGAGCGCTTCGGCATGACCCACTTCGTCAATCCGACTGAGGTCGAAGGCGATCTGGTGCCTTACATCGTCGATCTCACGAAGGGCGGCGCGGACTACTCCTTCGAGTGCATCGGCAACGTCGACGTCATGCGTCAGGCGCTCGAATGCTGCCACAAGGGGTGGGGCACGAGCATCATCATCGGCGTCGCCGGCGCGGGGCAGGAAATCTCCACGCGTCCCTTCCAACTCGTCACCGGCCGCAACTGGCGTGGCACGGCCTTCGGCGGTGCCAAGGGACGCACGCAGGTGCCGCAGATCGTCGACTGGTACATGGAAGGCAAGATCGAGATCGACCCCATGATCACGCACGTGATGCCGATCGACGAGATCAACACCGCGTTCGACCTGATGCATAAGGGCGAAAGTATCAGGGGCGTCGTCACGTTCTAAGACCTCATCGGCCAGCCGCGGTGTCGCTGCGGCTGGCCCATAGCGCTGCTATGCGCGGCGCCTGGCTCCTACCGGCTGACTCGCTGACGCCCGAACGTGGTGGTCGAGGGCGCGCTGCGGCTGTCCCGCGCTGCTGTTTGTGGACCCAGTCGGCCCGCTCCCCGCAGGCGGGGCGAGGGGCGTCGTCACGTTCTAAGACCTCATCGGCCAGCCGCGGTGTCGCTGCGGCTGGCCCATAGCGCTGCTATGCGCGGCGCCTGGCTCCTACCGGCTGACTCGCTGACGCCCGAACGTGGTGGTCGAGGGCGCGCTGCGGCTGCGCCGCGCTGCTATTTGTGGACCCAGTCGGCCCCCCGCTCCCCGGAGGCGGGGCGAGGGTTGGGGTAAGGGGCAGCGTTCAGTTTTGAACCGCAATGGCGGTTGAGGCTCCTGCCATGCCGACGGCAGACGTCCGATTGAGGAGGCGGCGCGCGCGGGGCGTCTGCATTGCGCGCCCGGCACGATCTCCTGCCATCGCATACGCGTAAAGCGTTGCGAACCATACGACGGTGATGACGACGGCGAGCACGGCACAATCGGCAATCGCGAGTGCTGTCGGGTCAAGAATGGCGGGCAGGAGCGCGACGTAGAAGCCGATGGCTTTGGGATTACCCAACGGCAATGCCGTCGCGAGCGCAAAGGTCTTGAGGCCTCCTGAGGGCACAGCTCCATCGGGGCGACGATCCACTTGTACCTCCGCAGGAGCGCGCCAAAGCTTCCATGCGAGATAGAGGAGGTAGGCGATGCAGCACCACTTCACGAGGAAGAAAAATGTTCCGAACGCAGCAGCCAGCGCGGCTAGACCGGCGACGGCAGCGGCAAACAACGCGAGGTCGCCGACGACCAACCCGGCGATGAAAGGCACGGTGCGGGCAACACCTGATGTCGCTGCGCGCGCCACAACGGCGGCCACCGCAGGTCCCGGTGAAATCGAGTCGGCCAGAAAGATGAGTGCGAAAGCGACCAGCGCTTCAGTCGTAAGCATCGCTGATCGGTATCACGACACGTTTGCCATCGACAATGTCCCACAAAACCAGCTTGTCTCGCTTGCGGTTTGCAGACAGCATCGCAAGACCGAGTTCGAGAGGAGGAGGCGATGCCGGTCTTGGACCATGCATCTTTGAATGCGACATACGTCCGCGATGGCTTCCTCGTTGTCGAGGATATGTTCAGCGGCGATCAGCTGGAGGCGATGCGGTCGGTGACGGCACGGTTCGTGGCTGATGCGGTCGCAGACGCGATCGATGACGACCGCTTCGATGTTTTCACGGGCAAAGATGACGGACGGGAGTTGCGGCGGATCGTTGATCCGGAGGCGGTGTCGCCGGTTTATGACGCGGCGATGCGGCATGAGCCGCTTGTTGATCTCGTCCAGACACTGCTTGGCGGGACGGTTCGGTTCGACCACGGCAAGCTGAATTTCAAGCCACCGAGCGGTGGGGCCGCAGTCGAGTGGCATCAGGACTGGGCATTCTATCCGCAGACGAATGACGACATGCTGGCCGTCGGCGTGATGATCGAGGATTGCACGATCGAGAACGGCCCGCTGATGGTCGTACCCGGTTCCCATCGGGGAGAGATATTCGATCACCATCAGGACGGCGTATTCGTCGGGGGGATCAATGCGGAGCACCTGGGTTCGGTGATCGAGAACGCGGTGCCGGTGATTGCGCCTGCGGGATCAATTTCCATCCATCATGTGCGCACGCTGCACGGGTCCACGCCAAACCGGAGCGCATCGAACCGACCGCTCCTGCTGTTCAACTATGTGGCGGTCGACGCGTTTCCGGTGTTCCACAGTTACGACTGGGACGCGTTCAACGGACGCATTCTGCGCGGCGAACCCACATTCTCTCCGCGTTTGGCCGATGTGCCTGTTCGCGTGCCCAATCCAACGCCAAAACCGGAAGACGGTTATGTCACGGCGTCGCTGTTTGAACTTCAGCAGCAGATGAGTGGCGCGCTTTACGCAGATCGCTAAGAGGATTTCAGCCTACCAGTAGGCATCGGCTGCGGCGGCGGACATGGTGCCGTGCAGCGTCATGAATTTTTGAGCGCGAAGGAGAAAATCAAACTTTTTCTCGCGCTGCCAGGCGGGAAAATCCCACGGTGTATCGGCGATGTCGTAGACGGCATTGTCCGCGAAGTAATGGCAAGCGATGCGGCTACCGTCGCCGCGTTGGACCGCAATATTGCATACCTGATATTCCTCCCCTTCGTAGAAGAGAATGCGATCGCGACCGAGGTCGGTCAGGCCGTAGACAATCATGCCGTCGGTGTGGCCCTCCGCGTCACGGACGAGAACCGGGAAGTCCTGCCCGATGACATTGCGCTGCACGACGCCCGGAGCGCGCGCCGAGGCGCACGTGAGCTGCGCGCACGGTTGCCCGCTGACAATCTCGAGCACGTCGTGATCCATGAGGGTGCCGAAGAAGAACATCGGGGTCTGGATGACGGTCTGAAGCATGGCGGTTCACCGGTGCAGGCGTGGCAAGACAACAATGAAAGAGAGGGTGAGCGCGCTCTCTCAGAGTTTCGATCGCTTGGCAACCGTTTGCGCGATGTCGTTCACCCAGACGCGGTAGCCATAAAGTTGCGGTAGATCGTCTGCGCCGTGCTGAGCATGTCGGGCATATGGCGTTCGGCATCACGGGCGAGTTGCGACGGGCCATCCTCGCCGAGGGTGGATTCCAGAGACGTGCGGTAAGCCGGGATCTCTGCCCATGTCGCCACCGTCTCCGGCTCGACCTCGACATGGTACTGCATCGACCATGCGTTGCGCCCGACGCGCATTGCCTGACATCTGCATACATCGGAGCTGGCGAGCACGGTCGCGCCCTCTGGCGGTTGGGCGACGCGGACGCCGTGCCAGTTGAGGACTTTCTGGTTCTCCGGCGTACCCGTGAGCAACGCGTCACTCTTTCCCTCTGACGTCAGCGCAATATCGAGCATCCCGACTTCTGGAGGGCGTTGCGGGCCGCAGGTGCCGCCGAGCGCGTCCGCAAGAAGTTGGTGACCGAGGCAAAGCCCGAGAAACGGCCGCTGCAGCTCTCGAACCCAACGCCGGATCGCAGCTTTTTCCAGGATGAGCCAGGGATGTTCCTCGACATCCCAGACGTCCATAGGTCCGCCCATCACCCAGAGCGCGTCGTAGCCTTCGAGCGGCGGGATCGGCTCGCCCTCATCCAGTTCGACCGCATCCCACGCGACACCGTCAGCGGCGAGAAATCCCCGGAAAGAGCCAGGATGTTCGCAGGCGACGTGCTGAAAGACGAGCAGCTTCATCGAACTTCTCCTGGTGGCTCGGCGCAATCATCAGATGTGCACCGCGATCGCGTTTGTGATAACGTTGCCTTATGGATATCCGCCAGCTTCGCTATCTCATCGCGCTCGTTCAGGAAGCACATTTTTCACGTGCGGCGGCGCGGTGCAATGTTTCGCAACCGGCGCTCTCAGCACAGATCAAGCGGCTCGAAGAAGATCTCGGTGTGCCGCTCATCAAGCGGGGCAACAGCTACGGCGGGCTGACGCCGGAGGGTGAGCGGGTCATCGCCTGGGCGCGGCGGATCGTCGGCGATGCGGACGGGTTGCTCGACGCGGCGGCGTTGCTGCGGGGCGAATTGTCGGGCGCGCTCACCATCGGTGTGGTGCCGTCGGCGCTGGCGGTCGTGCCGCTGCTGACCCAGCCTCTTCTCGTGCGGCACCCGGAGTTACGGTTCCGGATCGTCTCGGCGAGTTCGAAGGGCATTCAGCGCGGGTTGGATGATCTCAGTTTCGATGCCGGGATCACATATCTCGACAATGAGCCCTTGAAGGCCGTCGACACGCTCGGACTCTATCATGAGGAGTTTTCGCTGCTCGTGCCGGAGGAGCAGAGCGATCGTTTCGACGATACGATCGCGTGGTCGGCGCTGGATGAGGTGTCACTCTGCCTTCTGTCGCCGGAAATGCAGAACCGCCGGATCATTGACCGGGTCTTTGCCGAGGTCGGGATCACGCCCGAGCCACTGATCGAGAGCAACTCCGTGGCGACGCTCTATGGGCACGTGCGAACGGCGAAGCTTTGCACGATCGTGGCACGCAATCATTTTACGTCGTTCGGGGTGGCACCGGGGGTCGCGCTCAAGCGGCTGGATCCGCCCCATATACGACAGCAGATCGGGCTGGTGCGGCATGAAACGCAGGTGCACGCGCCGAGGGTCGCTGCGCTCTGGGACATCGCGCAGGAACGCGATGTGGCGGCGCTGGTAACCGAAAGTGCGCAATAAGTTCTGGTGATTGCTCAATCACGTAATGCGATTTGAAGTTATCGCGCGAGGCAGACTAACTCGCCGGGACGATCTTCTGAGCGCGGCCATTCCTCGGCGGCCCGCGCCTTCTTCCGGTGCACCTGAATGAACATCATCTCGCCGCGCGACAATTTCAATCGCAAGCCTCGCCCATTCCTGAAAGGTCGTCAGACCGACCCGGAAGCGCTGGTTGAGATCCGCACCCTGCTAGGCGACCGGTCGCGCAGCCGCGATCTCCTTATCGAGCACCTTCATCTCATCCAGGATGCACACGGGCACATCTCGGCGGCGCATTTGCGGGCGCTGGCTGCCGAAATGGTGTTGCCGCAGGCGGAGGTTTACGAGGTTGCGACGTTCTATGCGCACTTCGATGTGGTTGCAGAAGGTGAAGTGCCGCCGCCCGCGACCACGATCCGGGTCTGCGAGTCGCTGACCTGTGAACTCAAGGGTGCCGAGACGCTGATCCGCGCACTTGAGGACGGGACGGACCCGAAAGACGTCCGCGTGGTTCGCGCGCCTTGCATGGGCCGTTGCCAGTCTGCGCCGGTTTGCGAGATCGGGCATCTGCATGTCGATGACGCGACGCCCGAGCGTGTGATCGCGACGGTCGAGAGTGGCCAGCGGCACGCCGTAATCCCTGCCTATGTGAAACTCGCCGATGCGCAAGCGGATGGGGCCTATGCACTCCTGAAGGCGTGTCGCGACGGTGAGCGGACACCTGAAGAGCTGATCGAAATGCTCTCCGACGCCGGGCTGCGCGGACTCGGTGGCGCCGGCTTCCCGGCGGGGAAAAAATGGTCGTTCGTGCGCGGGTACAACGGCCCGCGGCTGATGACGGTGAATGGCGATGAAGGCGAGCCGGGCACATTCAAGGACCGGCACTGGCTGGAACGCGATCCGCACCGATTCCTCGAAGGCGCGCTGATCGCGGCATGGGCTGTCGAGGCCGAGCGCTGCTACATCTACATGCGGGATGAATATCCTGCGGTGCTGCACATTCTCGCGGAAGAAATTGCAGCGCTCGAAGCGGCGGGTCTCGCAGAGCCGGGCTTCCTCGAAGTGCGGCGTGGCGCCGGGGCTTACATTTGCGGCGAAGAAAGCGCGATGATCGAGAGCATCGAGGGCAAACGGGGCCTGCCGCGGCACCGCCCGCCGTATATCGCCGAGGTTGGTCTCTTCGGTCGCCCGACGCTCAACCACAATGTCGAGACATTGTTCTGGATTCGCGACATCGTCCAGAAGGGGCCGGCGTGGTTTGCCGATCAGGGCGTCAACGGATCCAAGGGGCTGCGCTCCTACTCCGTCTCGGGGCGGGTGAAAAACCCAGGTGTCGTGCTCGCACCGGCAGGCTCGACCGTGAACGACTTGATCGAGCACTGCGGCGGTATGGCCGACGGTCACACATTTTTCTCCTATCTTCCGGGGGGCGCGTCCGGGGGCATTCTTCCCGCGTCGAAAGGCGACGTCCCGCTCGACTTCGGTGGCGAACTTGCCGAACTTGGGTGCTTTGTCGGGTCGCACGCCGTCGTCGTGATGTCGGATCAGGATGACGTGAAGGCCGCTGCGCGCAATCTTCTGCGCTTCTTCGAGGACGAGAGTTGTGGGCAGTGCACGCCGTGCCGGGCCGGCTGCGAGAAAGCCGTCAAGCTGATGGGCGCGGAGACGTGGGACGACGCGCTGCTTGAAGAGCTTTGTCAGACCATGGCGGATGCGAGCATCTGCGGTCTTGGACAAGCCGCGCCAAATCCGATCCGCAGCGTCATCAAGTTCTTCGGCAGCAACGCGAGCTGACCCATGCTGGAAGCGTTTGGCATTACGCTCCTCGGCGTCATGGCGGCACAGGCGGCGCCCGGGCCCAACCTCGTTGCGGTTGCGAGTGTCGGCCTTGCGCAAGGGCGCGCCGGTGCGCTCGGTGTCGTCGCCGGAGTTGCGACGGGGATGCTGCTTTGGGCGAGCGGCATGGCGCTCGGTCTTGGTGTCGTGCTCGAGGCTTATCCACTGTCTCTGCTGGTCATGCAGCTGGTCGGCGGCGGATATCTGCTGTTTCTCGCCGTAAAGGCGCTGAAAGCCGCCTGGCGGAATGAGGCGGTCACGATCGCACCCGCTGCGCGCCACTTGTCTGTCTTGCAGGCATGGCGTCGCGGTCTGTTCGTTATTCTGACGAACCCGAAGGCTGCTCTGATGTGGGCCGCTGTAGCGTCTTACCTCTTCGGCGTCGGTCTTTCCGCGCTGGAAGTGGCACTGTTCGGGCCGGTCGCGATGGTGAGCGCGCTGCTGATTTACGGCACCTATGCGCTGCTGTTTTCCTCCGGTCTTGCGATGCGTGGGTATCGCAGGTTCGCGCGTGCGTTCGAGACAGCCTTCGGAGTGTTGTTTGGTGGGCTAGGGGCGACATTGATGCTCGATGGCGCACGGTGGTTCCGGTCTTGATGTCAGCGCTTCGATACATCCCTGCATGCGTGCTGGGCGGCGGCTTTGCGCTCGTCGGCGTGTGGGCGTGGCTCGCGTTTGTCGGCGGCCATGGTGCGCACGATCACGGGTCGCATGCCGGGCATCGTGGCAGCTACGCAGGCGAGCAGGACCGCGATATTTCAAGTTTGTCGGCTGGCGATGTGGCGGCACTCGAGGCCGGCCAAGGCTGGGGGCTGGCGAAATCCGCTGAGTTGAATGGCTATCCCGGCCCGCGTCATGTGCTCGATCTTGCTGACGAACTGGCGTTGACCGCCGCACAACGGAAAAAAATAAAAGCGCTGTTCGATGAGATGTCGCGCGCAGCAAAGCTACGCGGCACCGCATTTCTCAATGCCGAGCGTGCGCTGACTGTCGCCTTTCGCGACAAGACGATCACGCCTGAGGCGCTGGCTGAACTAACGCAGGCGGCCGGCCGTGCGCGCGCCAAGGTGCGGGCGGTGCATCTCGCAGCCCATCTCAAGACCGTCGCGGTGCTCACACCCGCGCAGATCGCCACCTACAATCAACGTCGCGGCTACAAACAGGCCGCGCTTTCCTCTCCATCATCTGACTGATCCACCCCGGAGCCCACGCATGAGCGACCCGAAAACGATTACCTTCACGCTTGACGGCAAGGACGTCACAGCAGCGCCGGGCGAAACCATCTGGCAGGTGGCGAAGCGTGAGGGCACGACGATCCCGCATCTTTGTTGGCTCGATAAGCCGGGGTATCGCGCGGACGGAAATTGCCGCGCCTGCATGGTGGAGATCGACGGAGAGCGGACGCTGGCGGCGTCGTGCATCCGCGAGCCGAACGACGGCATGGTTGTGAAGAGCCAGTCGCACCGGGCGAAGTCGGCGCAGAAGATGGTGGTTGAACTGCTCGTTGCTGACCAGCCGCCGCAGGACAAGGCGCATGACCAGCTCTCCAGCTTCTGGAAGTGGGCGGACGTGCAAGAGGTGAACGAGAGCCGTTTCCCCGCGCGCGAGACCTACCAGACAGATGCGTCTCACCCGGCGATGGCCGTCAATCTCGACGCCTGCATCAACTGCAACTTGTGCGTTCGTGCATGTCGCGAAGTGCAGGTCAACGATGTGATCGGGATGGCATATCGCGGACACGAGGCGAAGGTCGTGTTCGATTTTGACGACCCGATGGGGGCTTCCACCTGCGTCGCGTGCGGCGAATGTGTACAGGCCTGCCCGACGGGGGCGCTGATGCCGAAGTCGATCGTGGATGAGGCGACGCAGATCGGCTCACGCGCGGCAGATGATGAAGTGCGCTCGGTCTGCCCGTACTGCGGTGTCGGCTGTCAGATCACGTACAAATTGCGAGACGGCAAAATCGCGTACGTCGAAGGTGCCGAAGGTCCGGCGAACGAGAACCGCCTGTGCGTGAAGGGACGTTTCGGGTTCGACTACATCGACAATCCACAGCGCCTGACAAAGCCGCTGATCCGCAAGGAGGGGATGGAAAAAGGGCTCAATATCGATCCGACCAATCCGCTGACGCACTTCCGGGAGGCGACGTGGGACG
>JBCAXC010000013.1:0-13782 GCA_038534255.1 Pseudomonadota bacterium | reverse complement strand
TTTTGTGGTCGGGTGGAGAGAATAATTCCGTTCAGAAGCGGCCACCAGATCAGGCGCGGGGTCTCGATCACGCGGCGGTCGGAGAGGAATTCCTTGAGATAGCGCCGCATGGGCCAGTAGCTCGTACCGTCCGGTGTGCCGAGATTGACGAGCAGGACGCCGACGCGACCACGGGCGACGGCAGGGTGGTCGTCAGGCGTCGCCGCTGCGTCGGGCAGAAACTCGGAAGAGCGGGGCATCTGATTCATGTCGGCCTCTTTCGAACAGTCAGGCACATGCGGCCGTAGCGCGCGTCTCGCAGCCACATGTAGCGTCCTACGATGCGTGCGCGCGTTCAGACCGGCGGTCGTCGGCCCATGCCAGCCATTGGTCAATGCGCGCATCCGGTGTTTCGTGAAACACCACATCGGTGACAACCGCAATCGACGCAGCGCCGCATGCCCAGACCTCATCGGCCCGTTCAACGGTGATACCGCCGATCGCGACGACGGGGCGATCGACGTTCGCGACCCAATCTTTCAAGCGCTCGAGGCCCTGTGGCCGCCACTTCATTTTCTTGAGTGTTGTCTCATACACCGGGCCGAGCGCAACGTGGTGCGGGCGTGCGGCTATGGCGGCCGCGCGTTCGGATTTGTCGTGGGAGGAAATGCCAAGTGCGATGCCCGCTGCGCGGATGGCCGGGAGGTCGGCTGCCGCAAGATCTTCCTGACCGAGATGGACGCAGGACGCGCCCGCGTCTATCGCCGCTTGCCAGTGATCATTGACGATGAGTTGGGCGCCGGTGCGGGCGCAGGCGTTCATGGCTTCGGCGATCTGCAGTTCGATTTCGTCCGCCGCCGCATCCTTGAGCCGGAGCTGCACTGTGCGTGCGCCGCGCGCAACAACGCGCGCCACCCAGATGGCATTCGGGACGACAGGATAAAAGGGATCGAGGTGGATGCTCACGTGTGTCAGCCGCCGTCGAACTCGAAGAAGGGCGTCCCGGCGACAGGTGTTGACGGGACGGCCATGTCACGCTCATCCATCATGCCGGCGCGTGCCGCGAGGCGTCCGGCGTCGATCGCCATCGCAAAGGCGCGCGCCATATCCACGGGCGCATCGGCGAGCGCCACGGCTGTGTTGAGCATGATCGCGTCATAGCCGAGCTCCATCGCCTGCATGGCATGGGACGGGCGACCGATGCCCGCGTCGATGATCAGGGGGACGTCGGGAAAGTAGTTGCGCATTGTGCGCAGGGCGTAGGGATTTGCGAGACCGCGGCCCGTGCCGATCGGGGCGCCCCATGGCATCAGGACTTCACAGCCGGCCTCGATCAGGCGCTCGGCCACGCTCAGATCGTCAGTCGTGTACGGGAAGACCTCGAAGCCGTCCGCCACGAGAATGCGGGCCGCTTCAACGAGCTGAAACACATCCGGCTGGAGCGTGTCATCGTTGGCGATCAGTTCGAGCTTGATCCACGACGTGTCGAAAAGCTCACGCGCCATGTGCGCGGTCGCGACGGCTTCACGCACGTTCCGGCAGCCGGCTGTGTTTGGCAGCATCGCGACGTCGAGCGCGGATAGTAGATCAAAAAAGCGAGATCCGTCACGCCCGGCCTGCTCGCGGCGCAGCGAGGTCGTGACGATGCCAGCGCCGGACGCCTTCACGGCTTGCGTCAGGACATCGGGGGAAGGGTAACGCGCTGTGCCGAGCAGAAGGCGAGAGCTGAACGCGTGGCCATACAGCGTCAGCGCATCGCTGGACGCGTCCGCTGTCTCCGGCGACGTAGTGTGCGGTGTGTCGAGCATCGGTCGTAAGGTCTCATCCGCCCTGACGCGGGGCGACGATTTCAATGCGGTCGGCGTCTTTCAGGACCCGTGTCTCCCGCTCGGTGCGGGCCACGAAGTCTCCGTTCACGGCCGTTGCTACGCGCGCGTCTCCCTTGAAGCCGAGCGCTTCGCATAGCTCGCGCAGCGTGCTGGCGTCCGTTGCCTGCGGTTCACCGTTGACCACTATCTGCACGGGTGAAGACCTCCGGGTGGATGGCGCCGGTTTCAATGTGATCGGCCACCAGCTCTGCGAGCGCGGGTGCCGTCAAAAAGCCGTGGCGGAACATGCCGTTGATATAGATACGATCTTCGCTGACGACAATCTTGGGTGTGTTGTCGGGAAAGGTCGGGCGGACACCAGCGCTGAACTCCACGATCTCGGCTTCGGCAAAGCCGGAGTGCAGCGCGTAAGCGTGACCCAGCAGTTCGAGCCCGGCGCGCGCGGTCACGGGGCCGCTCCCTTCACGCTCCACGACGGTCGCGCCGATCATGTAGTGGTGATCGCCCCAGGGAACCACATAGAGCGGAAAGCGCGGGTGGAGCAGGCGGACCGGCCGGGACAGCGCAACTTCCGGCGCGTGGAGCACGGCCATCTCCCCGCGCACGCCGCGCAGCGTTGGCAGGTGCTCGCGGGCACCAAGACCGCGGCAGTCGAGGACGTGATCCGGCGGCTGACCTGCGATCCCGGCCTGAGGCAAGTCGCCATCCTCCGCGAGTATTTTAACTGCCTGCACGCCGAGGCGGTTGAGTTCTCGATCCAGAAACTGCATGGCGCGGCGCGGCGTGAGGTGGGCTTCATCAGGAAAGAACAGCGCGCTTCGAAAGCGCCCTTCTAGATCAGGTTCGAGTGCGGCAAGAGCGGGTTCATCCAGACGCGTGCTGCCGTCGGTCTGGCGTTCGAAACGTTGCAGTTCGGATCGGTCGCGGTGTTGGGCGAGGACGAGACTGCCGTGTGAGGTGACGTGCGGATAAAACTCCTTCCACGCCGCAATCGAGCGAACGCCAAGTTCGGCGACGATCCGCTCCGCGGTCTCGCCTTCGCATCCCGGCGCAAGCATTCCCCCGGCGTACCAGCTGGCGGCGCGTTTTGGGTCGTGGTCAGATGCGAGGATGACCTCGTGCCCGCGGCGGGCGCAAGTGAGAGCTTGCCAGAGGCCGACGATGCCGCGGCCGATTACGAGAATGCGCACGCTCAGTCTCCGCGGGCCACGCCTTCGCGACGGGGGTCGGCGCCGCCTTCGAGGCCATCGCGCGTCACACGAATGATATGCAGGCCGCTTGTCATGTCCGCTGCCGTGATCGCATGTCCGCGCGCTCTCATCATGGTGCCAAGTTTTTCTCCCTCCGCAGACGTCTCGACTTCGAAGGGGCCGTTGCGACTGCCGAAGTTGACCAGGTCAGCGGATTGCTGCGCATCGAGCTTCCAGTCGATCATCGCGATGATGCTCTTCAGGGTGTAGTTGATGATGCGGCTGCCGCCGGGGGAGCCGGTGAGCGCCCAGAGTTTTCCATCCGACGCAAAGATCATGGTCGGCGCCATGCTGGACCGTGGGCGCTTGCCGGGCTCGACGCGATTGGCGAGGAGGCGACCGTCCTCGTCGTTAGGCTGCCAGGCGAAGTCAGTGAGTTCGTTGTTCAGCAGAAAGCCTCCGACCATCAGTCGACTGCCGAACGCGGATTCGATCGTGGTCGTCATGGAGACGGCATTGCCAGCGGCATCGATGATCGAGATGTGGCTGGTTCCGGCGCGCTCGCGGCTCGTGTCGCGGCCCCGCACCCGCAGGATACGGCGCGGCGGGGCGCCGGGTTCTGCGCGTGGTGTGACGCGGGTCGTATCGATCAGGCGACGCCGCTCGGCGAGATAGTGTGCATCCAGAAGTCCATGCGGCACGTCGACAAAGTCCGCGTCGGCCATGAAGCGGGCGCGATCGGCGAATGCGAGTTTCTGCGCTTCGGCTATGACGTGAAGCGCATTCTCGTCCAGGGGCGTTGTGCCGAGCGTGAACGGTTCAATCAGGCCGAGAACCTGGGCGATGGTGAGTGCGCCAGACGACGGGGGCCCCATGCCGCAGACGGAGTATCCGCGATAGGGCGCGCAGACTGGAGCACGCTCGAGCGCGCGATATGATGCCAGGTCGGTCGCCGTCATGTCTCCGGGCGTGTTCGGAGCGGTGGCGACCTTCCTCACGATCTCTGCGGCCAGAGGGCCGGTGTAGAATGCATCTGCCCCGGCATCAGCAACCCGGCGAAGCGAAGCTGCGAAGGCGGGGTTCTTGAAATTGGTACCGACGGCCAGCGGTGCGCCGCCTTCGTCAAAGTAGAGTGCACGTGCCACGGGGCCGAATTTTTCCGCGCCCATCCCGTCGAGCATCTTGTGCAGGCGCGGGGAGACGGCAAATCCATTCTCCGCCAGCGCGATCGCCGGTGCGAAGAGCCGCTGCCACGGCAACTTGCCCTCCGCAGCGTGCGCGCGTTCAAGACCACGCAGCAGACCGGGAACCCCGATGCTCAGGCCGGAGTGGACCGTGGTGTGCCACTGCGGCGCGCTTCCATCGGCCGGAATGAAACGCTTGGGGTTGGCCGCTGCGGGTGCGGTCTCGCGTGCATCCCAGGTGGTCAGGCTTTTCCGTGCTGCATTCCAGTGGAGAATAAATGCGCCACCGCCTATGCCGGATGACTGAGGCTCGACAAGGTTGAGGACCATCTGCACGGCAATCGCCGCGTCAATCGCACTGCCGCCATCCCGCAGCACGGCGAGGCCTGCATCGACTGCGAGCGGATTGGCTGCGACGACCAGTTGCTTGCTGGCCCGTACGCGTTTTTTGGCCTGCGTCCCGCTCGCTGCTTCCGGGCTCGCGCGCTGAGCGTCGATGCTGCCGGGCGCAGGAGACGTGGGCGCCGCGTCGTTTGTCGCCTGTTCTGCCGGTAGTGTTCGGACCGGATTGATCTGCGGTGACGATGCTCGTGAGATCAGGAAAAGCGCTGCGATGGCCAAAGCGCCGAACCAGACAAACGCGAAACGCTGAAGAGACATGAAACGGCGACCACCAGTGCGGAGAGAGAGTAGTGTGCGGCGCTCGTGCCGCGCAGCCCGTTCGGCTTAGCGTGATGGCAGGAGTGATGCCAGCGCGACGATGTGTGCGGATTTGGGGGAAAGGCATGATCTGCCGCATGCACGAACCCGGGATCGCAACGCAGGGGGGAGTACGATCACCGGGCTCGGCAACGTGCGGTACGCAATACACGTGAGCGGTGTGGTGATCGCCGGGAGCGGACCGCGCCGATCTTTGACCAAACCACATCTGGAACAATCTACGCGAGCTCAGGGTTGGTGCGGCAGTGGCCATCGCCGTGAGTTCATGATTTGTTCTATTTCGTGTTTAGGCTGCCCGCCACGCAATGCCAAGAACTTTTCGTGAACATCTGGCGGGCTGTGGATACGACGTCCGGTCACAATGACTTGTTTTCGGCGCGGCGCCCGCTCGAGATCCGGACCAAAGCCCTGTTTTTGCTGCGTTTTCCAGATGCCACAGCCCATAAGAATCGTCAGTGTGGCCAACACGATGCAGTGTCGCGAATCACGCGCGTGACCTATCTCCAGCGCCAATTGTGTCGAAGTGATGCGTTCGCCCCAACCCCTTTCGGACCGCGCATGCGATGCCATCCCAAGGCTGCTCAATGCGCCCGTGCATGAATGGAGAGTTCCATGCTGCGACGTTTACCCCTCCGTCGGCTCACATTTGTCGCCGTCACGGCGCTCGGCGCGCTCATGCTCGCCGCACCCAAGGCCTCTGCGCAGCTTGGCGGTTTTCCGGCAGACGCGTTTGAGGCGTCGTCCGGTTCTACGGGTGGTGGTGGTGGGTTCAGCTTTTTCGGCGGAGCGAGCGGTAAGCAGTCGCACGGCTTTTCCAAGCGCTATCGCCCCGGTCAGATCATCGTCAGCTTCAGCGATCGGCGGCTCTATCACATTGTCGGGCGGGGCCGGGCGGTGTCCTATCCGATCTCGGTGCCGCGCTCGCAAAGCCGTTGGTCAGGTACGCTCTATGTCTCGCGCAAGGCGGTGAACCCGACCTGGACGCCGACGCCACGGATGCGTCGAGAGAACCCGCGTCTGCCGGCGTTCGTGCCGGGCGGACATCCGCGCAACCCGATGGGTGTGCGCGCGCTCTATCTCGGATCGACGATGTACCGGATCCATGGCACTGACGCACCACACACGATCGGCAAGGCTGTCTCGAAGGGCTGCATCCGCATGCACAATTCGCATGTCGTCGATCTGTACCGGAAGGTGCGTGTGGGCACGAAGGTCGTGACGACTTGGAAGCGCTACCGCAGCTGACGGACAGTCTCGCTTGTTTTTTGAAAAGGCCTCGCTGCGTGCGAGGCCTTTTTGTTTGTGCTGACGTATCGCTCCGCCGGTTAACGGACCTTAACAAAACCTTTCAAAGACCCGCGCAATCCGCTCTATCTTCTTAATCCGGTCGCACCGCATGTCGCGGAGGCGTCGAGGTGTTTGAGAGTGCGTGCGTATGCGTTTGGTGTCCGCAATTGCGGTGGTGGCAATGGTGGTGATGCTGCCGTCCGGCGAGACGCCGGACCTCCTGACATCTGCTTCCGTCACGGCGGACGAGCGGCATACGGAAGTCGTGGTCTTTGAGGCGGGACGTTGCGTGGCATGTCCGCAGTTTCGCGACGCGATCATCCGGCCCTATTTCCGATCCGGCCGAGGTAAGACGCTGCCGATGCACGTCGTTGACTTCGATGCGCTTGGAACGGCGGGGCGTGCGCTGCGTCAGCCGGTGACAGAACTGCCGACCTCGGTGGTTCTGCGCGGGGGTATCGAAGTTGGCCGCATTGTCGGCAATCCCGGAGCGTCGCGCTTTCTGGCAGCGATGGACCGGCTGGCGGCGCCGGACAGCTGAAGTTCGCTGCGCACTTTCTGACACGTTCATGCGGCATGCCCTTGTACTGCACCGTTGCAAATGCGCGCGCCGCGCGCTCTCATGGGCATCTGCATGCATGAGGAGAGAACCATGGATCGTCGAGATTTTCTGAAGCGTGGCGGAGCCGTGTCTGTTGGAGCGACGATGGGCGCCACGCTCGGCGTGTCAGACGCTCAGGCGCGCACGGAGACGCAGGCCGCAGCGCCATCCGCTGCAGATGCTGTCTTTACCATCCGAATGGTTGGCGACGATCACGATTATGCCGTTGCGCGAACTGCGGCGCGGTTCGCCGAAGACGTGGAGATGGCGACCAACGGTCGTATCCGCATCGTGGTGGCGGATGGGGATGAGGTCATTGTCAGTGAGGCTGCTGCGGGGACGCTGGAAATCGGCCCTGTCTCGGCGTTTGCGCATGAGCATGACGGTTGGTCCGCTCTGTCGCCGCTCGGGATTGGCCCGGCGCGTGACGCACGCACTTGGGTGCTTGTCGGCGGTGGTGCCGCGCTCGTGCAGCAGATCGGGCTCGTGCATGGATGGCGGGCGCATCTGATCGGTGAAGTCGAGGATCAGGGCGATCCTGCGGGCGCCGCCGCAACGCACGCGTTCGTTGTTGCGCGGTTTAGCGATGCGCAGTGGTTGGCGATGTCGCCCGGTGATCATGCGGCAGTGGCGGCGGTGGCAACGGCCTCGCTGGCGCGCGGGGCGGCCGATGTGGACTATCAGCGCCAGTTGGCCGCCTCCGACATAAGCGGGACACCACACACGGACGACGTTGCACGCGTTTCAGAGGTGCGGGAGGAAAACCGCCGGCAGCTTATGTCTCGCGGTGATCCGCTGGCTGTCAGCATCCTCGCTGCGTTCGACGCGTGGCAGGGCATGCTGGAAGAGCAGCTGGTCTAAACGCCGTCAGCACGTCGTTTCAGGGTGATTTGCCACGTCACTAAAAATATGTCAGGTTTACTGACCTATTTTGACGGCGATGTCCTGAAGGTTTCGCGTCGGGTGATCGCCGTAGCTGTTGCCACATGGTGTGGTGATGCGAGACAGCGAGGCCCGCATGCCCCAGGACAGTTCACCCGTCACCTCCGCCGCCGAGACCGGGGCTGACGCGGATGTGGAACTTTCTCTCCTTGATACCGAGACCGGCACGTCCGCGCCGAACCCGTTTCGGCAGCCCGGTGGCACAGCCTCTCTCAACGACAAGTTCGACCTGGAGCGTGCGCACGTCCTGCTGAATGGCGCGCAGGCTATCGTCCGGTTGGCGTTGATGTTGCGGGCGCGGGACGTCGCAGCGGGGCACAACACGGCAGGCTATGTCTCAGGGTATCGCGGTTCGCCGATCACCAGTCTGGAGGCGCAGTTCGCGCGGGCGGGCACGCTCGTGGCGGAGAACGAAATCGTTTTCCATCCCGGCCTCAACGAAGACCTGGCCGCGACGGCGATATGGGGCTCCCAACAGGCGGAGCTGCGTGGGGAAGGAAAATACGACGGCGTTTTCGGCATCTGGTACGGCAAGGGCCCGGGCGTCGATCGCAGCGGCGATGTTTTTCGTCATGCCAACCACGCGGGAACATCACGGCTCGGCGGCGTGCTGGCGCTCATGGGCGATGACCATACCTGCGAATCCTCGACGTCTGCGCACCAGAGTGAGTTTGCCTTCGTCGATGCGATGATCCCGGTGCTCAATCCGGCGGGCGTCCAGGAAATCCTCGACTACGGCATGCTTGGGATTGCCCTCTCGCGGTACGCGGGAGTGTGGGTTGGCATCAAGTGTGTGAAGGACAACGTCGAAGCGACCGCGACGGTCGACGGGCGCTCGGAGCGCGTCACGGTAAAATCGCCGACTGACCATGACTTGCCGGAGGGTGGGCTGAACATTCGCCTTGGTGATACGCCGCTGGATAAAGAAGCGCGGCTGCATGATCACAAGCGTGACGCTATTTTGGCGTTTGCGCGCGCCAACACGCTCGACGAACTGGTGATGCGCGGTGGTGCACGCCCGCGCATCGGCATCGTCTCGACCGGCAAGAGCTATCTCGACACGCGCCAAGCGCTTGATGAGCTCGGGATTGATGAAGTGCGGGCGAGTGAACTTGGCGTGCGGCTCTACAAAGTTGCGATGTCGTGGCCGCTTGAGCCGGAGGGTATTCGACAGTTCGCCGAGGGCCTCGATCTGGTCGTGGTCGTGGAGGAAAAACGCTCTCTCATTGAAACGCAGATCAAGGAGCAGCTTTACGGGCTTGCGGATGCGCCGGTTGTGATCGGCAAGCAGGATGAGCGCGGGCACAGCTTGTTCCCGGCCAAAGGTGCACTGGAGCCGCTCGATGTCGCGCTAGAGATTGGCACGCGGCTGCAGACACGTGGTGGCGATGAGGCGCTGGCGGCGCAGCTCGATCTTCTGAAGCGTACGCGGGGCAATGCGCCGGAAGGCAAGGAAATTTCCAGCCGCATCCCGTATTTTTGCGCCGGCTGTCCGCACAATTCGTCGACTGTGGTGCCGGATGGCTCGCGTGCCTACGCCGGGATCGGGTGCCACTACATGGCGCTCTGGATGGATCGCTCGACCGAGGGATTCACGCAGATGGGGGCCGAGGGCACCAACTGGATCGGGGAGTCTCCGTTCTCCACGCGCGATCATGTGTTCCAGAATTTGGGCGACGGGACGTACACACACTCAGGCTCACTTGCCGTGCGGGCGTCCGTCGCTGCGGGTGTCAATGTGACGTACAAAATCCTCTACAACGACGCGGTCGCCATGACGGGTGGGCAGACGCTCGACGGCGCGATTACCGTGCCGCAGATCGCGCGCCAGATGGCAGCGGAAGGTGTTTCGCGCGTGGTGGTGGTGACGGACGAACCGGATAAATATCCGCGCAGTGCCGGTTTTCCGCAGGGCACGGCTGTCGAACATCGCAGTGAGCTCGGGCGCGTGCAGCGCGAACTTGCGGAGACGACCGGCGTCTCTGTGATGATCTACGACCAGACATGTGCTGCCGAGAAGCGTCGTCGCAGAAAGCGTGGACTGTTTCCCGATCCGCCAAAGCGGGCATTCATCAATACGGCGGTCTGTGAAGGCTGTGGAGACTGTGGAGAAAAATCAAACTGTGTGGCGATTGTTCCGGTTGAGACGGAGCTTGGGCGGAAGCGCGCGATCGATCAGTCGACCTGCAACAAAGATTTCTCGTGCGTTGACGGGTTCTGCCCGAGCTTTGTAACCGTGCATGGCGGAGCGTTGCGCAAGCCAGAGGCGCGAGACATCGCAGACGACCTTGATGCGCGTGCCGCAGAGCTTGGAGAGCCGGAGCTGCCGACGCTTGATGATGCGTCATACTCCGTCGTCGTGACTGGCGTTGGTGGCACCGGTGTGGTGACGATAAGCGCGATCCTCGGGCAAGCCGCGTATATCGACGGGCATGGGTTTGGCGCGATTGATATGGCCGGGCTCGCGCAGAAGGGCGGGGCGGTCGCCTGTCATATTCGTTTTGCGAAAACGCCCGATGCCATTCACTCGATCCGGGCCGGGATTGGCGGCGCGGATGTGGTGCTCGGATGTGATCTCGTGGTCACCGGGTCACACAAGGTGCTGGAGACGGTGCGAGGCGGGCATACCCGGATCGCGCTCAACAGCCATGAAATGATCACGGGCGACTTCACGAAGAATCCGGAACTCGAGTTGCCCGCCATGCGCATTCGCAATGCGGTTCGGGATGCGTCCGGTGAGGGCGGAACAGCCATCGTCGACGCGCACCACTATGCCGTGCGGTTGTTCGGTGACTCGATCGCATCGAACATGTTCATGCTCGGCTTTGCGTGGCAGCAGGGCATGGTGCCTGTGTCGCGCGCTGCGATCCTCGAGGCGATCCGGCTCAACGGCGCGGCCGTCGAAATGAACGCGCAGGCGTTCGCGGCGGGACGCATCGCGGCGCAGGATCGGGCGTTTGTCGAAGCGCTGGCCGGTGCACCGGAGGAGAAACAACCGGAACAGCTGGAGACGCTTGATGCGGTTGTTGCGCACCGTGCCGCTCACCTTGCGGCGTACCAGGACTCTGCACTTGGCGAAAAATTCTCCGCGCGCATCACGTCCATCGCCGCGCGCGAGGCACAGGTGATGCCCGGCTCACAGGCGCTGGCGCTCGCGGCGGCACGTGCTTACGCAAAGGTGCTGGCCTACAAGGACGAGTATGAGGTCGCGCGGCTCTACACGGATGGGGCATTTCATGGGGCCCTCGCGGCACAGTTTTCAGGCGACTACACGCTCGAGTTCCACCTCGCACCGCCGTTGGTCTCCGAGACGGATCCAGAAACCGGGCACGCGAAGAAGAAGACGTTCGGTCCGTGGATGATGCGGCTGTTCCGCTTGCTGGCGCGGCTCAAGGGACTCCGAGGCACGCGATGGGATGTGTTCGGCTACACGGCTGAGCGGCGGGCGGAGCGCGCGGCGATCACGGACTATGAAGTGCTTCTGGACTTGATCGAGGCGCGGCTATCGCCGGCCAATCATGCTGTGGCGGTCGAACTGGCCGAGCTGCCACTCTCGGTGCGCGGTTTCGGGCATGTGAAGGAGAAAAATGCCAAAGCTGCCGATGCACGACGGCAGCTTCTCTTGCCCCGGCTTGACGCGTCGGCGCCGACGAGCTCATCAGCAAAGGCGGCGTGAGCGGAGCCTCAATGAGCAGTACGCGCCAACGAAAAAGAGCGCCGCAGATGCAGCGCTCCTGTCCGTCGATTCACGATTTCAAAGCCTAGCGGCGCGGTGCGCGCTTCTTTGACGGCAGCAGGCCTTCGCGCTGGGCACGTTTACGTGCCAGCTTGCGGGCGCGGCGGATCGCTTCGGCTTTTTCGCGCGCTTTCTTTTGCGAGGGCTTTTCGTAGAAGTTGCGCAGCTTCATGTCGCGGAAGACGCCTTCGCGCTGCATTTTCTTTTTCAGGACCTTGAGGGCCTGATCGACGTTGTTATCGCGTACGAGTACCTGCACGTGTGCCAGTCCTTCGGTTCAAATCATTTGTGGCTTCAAGCCGGTCACAGCAGGCGCGTTAAAGCAGCCGCGGACCCGGCAAATCGTTTGGTCGGTGCTACCAAGGGCACGCGCGAATGTCCAGTGAAGATAACAGACTGCTGAGGAGGGGAGCTCAGCGAGCGGTTTTCGGCGAGACATGCGTCACGTGGCCCATTTTACGGCCGGGGCGGGCCTCGCCCTTGGCGTAGTCGTGGATCGTGACCGACATGTCGCGGGACAGATCGCAGATCGCCGCGATCTCGGGGCCAATCAGGTTCGACATGGTAGCGTCGCTGTGGCGCGAGCAAGCGCCGAGCGGCCAGCCGGAGATGGCACGAATGTGGTTCTCGAACTGGCTGCACAGGCAGGCGTCGAGCGTCCAGTGACCAGAATTGTGAACGCGGGGGGCGATCTCGTTCACCAGCAGCGGGCCATCCGCATGATCTGGGCAATGGAAGAACTCGACGCCGATCGTGCCGACGTAGTCCAGGGCGCTGGCGATGCGCTGGGCCATGCTGGCAGCTTGCGCGCGGACTTGCTCTGGCACGTCAGCTGGCACGCTGGATTGCTTGAGGATCTGGTTCTCGTGCGTATTTTCGCTGACGTCGTAGCTGGCGACGGTGCCATCGGTGGCGCGCACGGCAATGACGCTCACTTCCCGCGCGAAGGTGATCCGTTCTTCCAGCACACAAGCGACACGCCCGAGTTCGCGATGCGCGTCCGCAAGCGCCGCTTCATCTTCGACACGGATCTGTCCCTTGCCGTCATAGCCAAAGCGCGCGGTTTTCAGCAGCGCCGGAAAGGCCGGGGCGGCGCCCGGACAATCACGCGAGGGTGCGCCTCGGTCATCGGCGGCTGACAGAACGGCGTAGGGTGCGACAGGAATACCAAGTGAGCGCAGGAAGGCTTTCTCGACGATGCGGTCCTGACTCGTCTTCAACGCCTTCACCGAAGGATGTAACGGCGCCTCGTGCATGATCGTTGCTGCGGTCTCGGCCGGGACGTTCTCAAACTCATAGGTGACGACGTCGACGCGTTTCGCGAAAGCCGTGAGCGTTGTGGCATCGTCATAGGGTGCGATGGTCTGCGCCGTCGCGACGTCGCCTGCGCAACCCGGTCTGTCGGCGTAGATGTGGGTGCGCATTCCGAGGCGGGCGGCCGCGAGCGCCAGCATGCGTCCGAGCTGGCCAGAGCCTAGGATGCCAATGGTGCTGCCGGATGCAAGTGGCGCGATGGGCGGGGCAGCACCCGACGTGTCATCCATCATGAGGCTCTGCGACCTGTGTCGTGGGGGCCTCGGCAATACTGTCGGTCTGGCGCTTGCGCCACGCGCGCAGGCGGTTCGCAAGGTCCGCGTCGGCCGTCGCCAGCATCTGCGCGGCCAGAAGTCCGGCGTTGGCGGCGCCAGCGTCACCAATGGCGAGCGTGCCGACCGGAATGCCCGCTGGCATCTGAACGATCGAGAGCAGGCTGTCCTGCCCGGAGAGCGCGCGACTTTGCACCGGCACGCCGAGCACAGGCACAATCGTCATCGCGGCGATCATTCCCGGCAGATGCGCAGCGCCACCGGCGCCCGCAATGATGACCTTGAGGCCGCGGCCTTCCGCGCTCTTCGCGAACGTGTAGAGGCGGTCCGGTGTGCGATGCGCGGAGACGATGGCGCACTCGTGGATGACGCCAAGCTCCGACAGGACATCTGCAGCGCGAGACATCGTCGGCCAGTCGGACTGACTGCCCATCACGATCGCGACGGAGACCGGCGATTGAGGCGGTGTGACTTTGGTCATCGGGCGGCTCCGGCAGCGCCAAAACGGTCGCATATACGGTTCGCACCGGTGTCGGCAAGGCCGTGCCGCGTTTCACACAGGTGGTTGCGAAATCAGGCGATGATGTCCGGCAAGATCTGCGCCTCGACGCGGGTGATCTCGTCTTTCAGTTGAAGCTTGCGGCGTTTGAGGCGCTGGACGAACAGCTGAAAGACGAGATCACCCGCGTCGAGGCGCAGATCTTGCCGGACATCATCGCCTGATTTCG
>JBCAXC010000012.1:0-14129 GCA_038534255.1 Pseudomonadota bacterium | reverse complement strand
ACGCTGGAAGGCCGCGCAAAGGCCGACGGTATCTCTGTCGAAGAAGCGACGGAAAAGGCCGGAGCGTCTATACCGGCGCGTGCGCCGTTCGACAATTCGAGGGTCGGGATCGGGTTCTTCACTGACGCTGATGTGATGTTGATGATCCGCCCGAAGCCGCGGTCTGCCATGCCGTAGACCGTCGCGTGGATGAGTGCGATCGGTGTCAGCATATTGTTCTCAACCGCGCTGCGCCAATCTCCGAGATCAAAGTCCTTGAAGTCGCCAGGCGGGGGACCGCCCGCGTTGTTGACCAGGATGTCCGGCTCGGGGCATGCGGCGAGCACGGCGGCGCGGCCTTCCTCAGTTGTGATGTCACAGGCGATGGGCGTGACGTTGACGCCGGTCTCGGATGCGATCTCAGATGCCGCTTGCTCCAGCGGTTCTGCGGTGCGCGCGCAGATGACGAGGTCGACACCATCGCGGGCCAGTGCACGTGCTGCACCGCGGCCGAGGCCTTTTGATGCCGCGCAGACGATGGCTTTTCGCCCTTTCAATCCAAGGTCCATGGTGTCGCTCTTCCGCTGTCATCCGCATGTCTTGTCGGGCAGGCATACGCGAGCGCGATGAGAGAAAAAAGTGCATGTTGATTGTCGATGCCGCGTTGGCTACGACGAACTCGGGGCACGACCGGCCGCCCCTCTCCTCTTCAGGGAGATTGGCATTTGCCCAAGCGCCGAACCAATTGGTTTGCGGAGGCTTGAGCCATGACGATCCCATCACTGACTGTTGACGACCTGACGCGCCTGATAGCATCGGGCGTGCGACAGACGCTTGTCGACGTGCGCAAGACACCGGCGTTCAAGGATGCGCCAGTTCTCATTCCGGGGGCGGTGAAGCGTGACCACGCTGATGTGGCGGGGTGGGCTGCGACGCTACCGGCCGATGTGCCGATCATCGTGAATTGTGTGCACGGGCATGAGGTCAGCCAGAACGTGGCGTCGGCGCTGCGTGCGTGCGGGTTCGATGCGCGGTTCCTGGAAGGTGGCATCGATGCATGGATCAGGGCCGGCGGGCGCACGGTGGATGTGCAATGAGCAGGGCGGGCGTTGAACGTCAGGATGTGTCGACGGGCGCTCCGGCGTTTGCAGAGGCGCACGCCGCGTGGTGGCGCATCGGGCTTCTTTCGTTTGGGGGGCCGGCCGGGCAGATCGCCCTGATGCACCGGGTGCTCGTCGAGGAGAAAAAATGGCTGTCGGAGCGGCAATTTCTCAACGCGCTCAACTTCTGCATGCTGCTGCCAGGGCCGGAAGCCATGCAACTGGCGACCTATGCCGGCTGGTTGCTTCACGGTGTGCGTGGCGGGCTGGCAGCGGGCATAGCATTCGTGGTGCCCGGCGCTGTCGTGATTTTTGCGTTGGCACTCGCTTATGCCGCATTCGGTGATCTTGCGTGGGTCGAGGCTGTCTTCATTGGCATCAAGGCCGCGGTGCTGGTCATTGTCGTGCAGGCGCTTATGAAGGTGGCCGGACGCGCGCTGCGCCGATCAGTGCATTGGGCGATCGCTGCAATGGCGTTTTTCGGATTGTTCTTTCTCGGCGTGCCGTTTCCGTTGGTGATCTTCGGTGCGGCGCTTGCCGGATTTGTGCTGCTGCGAGGCGATGCAGCACGGATGGCAGATGGTGCCGATGTGGGCATTGTGGCCGGCGTCGGGTCGGTACGCCTATCGGACACAGCCCGCACTGTTGCTGGCGGGCTCGCCATCTGGCTCGGGCCGTTGGTGGTGCTCGTTGGCGCGCTGGGACCGGATCATGTGCTGAGCGAGGCCGCGATATTTTTCTCCAAACTTGCGGTTGTCACGTTCGGTGGCGCGTATGCAGTGCTGGCCTACATGGCGCAGGAGGTGGTCGAGGGCTTTCGCTGGCTCACCGCAGGCGAGATGCTCGACAGTCTGGGGCTTGCCGAGACAACACCCGGCCCGCTGATCCTCGTGACCCAGTTTGTTGGCACGCTGGCCGCGGCGCGGGATGCCGGTGGACTTTCATTCCCGATGGCGATTGCCGGATCGCTCGTGACGCTGTGGGCGACGTTCGCGCCCTGCTTCCTCTGGATCTTCGCAGGTGCGCCGTACATAGAACGGGCCGGGCGTGCGGTCTGGCTTTCAGCGGCACTCTCCGGCGTCACGGCGGCTGTCGTCGGCGTCATCGCCAACCTCTCGCTCTGGTTCGCTCTGCAGGTGCTTTTCGGCGACGTGACCCGCGTGGCGTTCGGACCATTTCAGGCGTGGCTCCCGACCTTGGCAACGCTCGATCCCGCAGCGCTTGCGCTCACCGGTATCGCGGCGGCGCTGTTGCTCTGGCGTGGGGTGGGGGTGATGGGAACGCTCGCAGCATGTGCTGCGCTTGCCGGTGTGGTGTCGGCAGTTACGGGGTGACGCACCCGGCGTGAGCCCGACGCGAGGACAATGACGCTTTGCACTCTATAAGGAGAAAAGCCCCGCACATTAGCGCGGGGCCCGAGGCCGTAAGTGGTGCAAACAACCTCTCCCGGGGTGTGCCCGGTCTCGCATCTCTATCAGTCGGGCGTCAGGGAGACCAAAGGTTCTTTGTCGTGTGATGGGGTCGTGTGATGGGTCCGCGTATTGCTCGAAATAAGTGCACTACGGCAAGCTGCCTACTCTTTGCGCTGTGCGCCGCACAATTATTGCGCATCGGCCGCTCCTCACTTTGAAGCGCGTGGGCAAGTTGCCAAGAGTTTTTGTAAATAGTTCAATTATGTCAACGTGGTAATTTGCTTTAACGTTTCATTTACCAACTGGCACGCGGGCTGCAAGGCATGTTGCGGTGCAAACAACCTCAGTTGGAGAAACGTATGACCCTCACCAGGAGAGCTGCCCTGAAAGGCGCGGCAGCCGCGGCGGCGGTTGGAAGCATGGGTGCCAGTGCACGTCTGGCGTTTGCGAACGACACGATCAAGGTCGGCATTCTGCATTCCCTGTCGGGGACGATGGCCATCAGTGAGACGACCCTTAAGGACGTAATGCTGATGCTGATCGAGGAGCAGAACAAGAAGGGTGGTCTGCTCGGCAAGAAGCTTGAGCCTGTCGTCGTCGATCCGGCATCGAACTGGCCGCTGTTTGCTGAAAAAGCGCGCGAACTGATCTCGCAGAACAAGGTCTCGTCGGTGTTTGGTTGCTGGACGTCGGTGTCGCGCAAGTCCGTCCTGCCGGTGTTCAAGGAATTGAACTCCGTGCTGTTCTACCCGGTGCAGTACGAGGGCGAGGAAAGCGAGCGGAACGTGTTCTACACGGGCGCCGCGCCAAACCAGCAGGCGATCCCGGCTGTTGACTATCTGATGGGTGAAGACGGTGGCTCGGTGAAGCGCTGGGTGCTCGCCGGAACCGACTATGTCTATCCTCGCACGACCAACAAGATCCTTGAGGCCTACCTCAAGTCAAAGGGCGTCGCGGCCGAAGATATCATGATCAACTACACGCCGTTCGGTCATTCGGACTGGCAGACGATCGTGGCCGATATCAAGAAGTTTGGCGCCGCAGGCAAAAAGACTGCTGTCGTCTCGACGATCAACGGCGACGCGAATGTCCCGTTTTACAAAGAGCTCGCCAACCAGGGCGTCGAAGCGACCGACATTCCGGTCGTGGCCTTTTCGGTCGGTGAGGAAGAACTCGCCGGTATCGATACGACCAACCTCGTCGGTCACCTCGCCGCCTGGAACTATTTCCAGTCCGTGAGTTCGCCGGAGAACGATGCGTTTATCAAGCAGTGGAAGGCGTTCACGAAGAACCCGAAGCGCGTCACCAACGACCCGATGGAAGCGCACTATATTGGCTTCAACATGTGGGTGAAGGCGGTCGAGGCGGCCGGCACGGTTGATCCGGACAAGGTCATCGACTCCCTCATCGGCGTAAAGGCTCCGAACCTGACCGGTGGCATTTCAACTATGCTTCCAAACCATCACATCACAAAGCCAGTGCTGATTGGTGAGATCCTCGAGGATGGTCAGTTTGATGTCGTGTCCAAGACCGATGGGCTCGTGCCGGGCGATGCGTGGTCCGATTATCTTCCGGCCTCGAAGAACCTGATCTCGGACTGGAAAGACAAGAATTGCGGGAACTTTGACACCGTCAAAAACGTCTGCGGCGCGTAGCGCGTCAACGTTTACCGCACACGTGCACAATTGGTCGTCCAATAATCCTCCCTGGATGGCTGATTGAATGAGGAGCCGCGGCACACGCACAGTCCCTTCCTCCAGGGATTTGCCGCGGCTCTTCCAACTGGAAGGTCCGGTTTTGAAGACTTCGAACATCTCGACGTGCTGGACATTCCTTCAAACGCTGATTGTCCCGGCGTTGGTCGTCGCCTGCTCTTGTGCGCTCACTGGATCCAGCGCGTTCGCTAATGCGGCAACGCAAAAGTCGTTGAGCGACGCCGTCGAATTATTCTCTCAAGACAGTTTTGCGCGCACGTTTGATGGCGTCGATGCGGTGGCCAGCTCCGGGGCGCCGCAAACAGTCGACATTCTTCAGGCGTTGAGCAAGCGGCGCGTCTACATCGTCAAGAACACCGGCCAGGCGTCATATCGCAAGGGTGCGGATTTTTTTGATTTCTTTACAGCGGGCCGGTTGGACGGGCGGCCGGACGGTTCCAAGTCTGTGCGCGTCAACAACCGCGTCCGTAACGCGATCAAGGCCGCGCTCGGTACGCTACAATTGCGCTCCAGAGATCCTGACGTCCGTGTTCGTGCGGCCGAAGCTGTCGCGCGTTCTGGAAATGTGGCTGTCCTGCCGACGCTCGCAACGCTGATCGAGACGGAGCAGGACGCGGGCGTGAAACGCGTTTTCGAAGAAACGCGTGCCGTGCTGGTGCTGCAGAACGATGCGACCGGCACGGATGCCAAGCTCCAGGCAATCGAGACACTTCGCCAGCGTGGTGATCAGAAAGCGGCGGCCATTATCCGCACGGCGCAGGCGTCGCCAGATCCGGCAGTCGCGTCTGCTGCCGCAGCGGCGCTCGGTTCGATCGAAGGATGGCTGCAATTCGCATCGGGCATGCAGAACGTTTGGTACGGCATCTCGCTCGGGTCCGTGTTGCTGCTCGCCGCGGTCGGACTGGCGATCACCTTTGGTGTGATGGGTGTTATCAACATGGCGCATGGTGAGATGGTGATGCTCGGCGCGTATACGACATTCACGGTGCAGGAGCTGTTCCGTACCTTCGCGCCCGGAGCTTTCGACTATTCTCTCCTTGTTGCGATACCCGCGGCGTTTGCCGTTGCCGGGCTGGTCGGTATCGCGATCGAGCGCGGCATTATTCGCTTTCTGTATGGGCGGCCGCTTGAGACGCTGTTGGCGACCTGGGGCGTAAGCCTTATCCTCCAGCAGGCCGTGCGAACCATCTACGGACCGACCAATCGGGAGGTGGGCTCGCCATCTTTTATGTCCGGAGGTTTTGAATGGGCCGGGCTTGAAATCACTTATGGGCGGCTCTGGATCGTCGTCTTTGCGCTTGCGGTTTTTCTGGTGCTTTTCGTCGTGCTAAAAACGACAAGTCTCGGGCTGCAGATGCGCGCGGTGACGCAGAACCGTCGGATGGCCGCATCGATGGGGATCAATACGAGCTATGTCGATGTGATGACGTTCGGGCTGGGCTCGGGCATCGCGGGAATCGCCGGAGTGGCTCTCAGCCAGATCGACAATGTCTCGCCAAACCTTGGGCAAAGCTACATCGTCGACAGCTTTATGGTCGTCGTCTTTGGCGGCGTGGGCAATCTCTGGGGCACGCTCGTATCGGCCTTTACGCTCGGGATTGCCAACAAGTTCATGGAGCCATGGACCGGCGCCGTGCTCGCGAAAATCATGATCCTGGTCGCAATTATTCTCTTCATTCAGAAGCGTCCGCGTGGACTGTTCGCGCTCAAGGGACGCGCCATCGAAGCATGATCACTCGCACGCTTTTTGTGGCGCTTGGAGATGTCGGGAGCCGGATTTTCCTCCTGATCCTTCTCGGGCTGGCGCTGTATGTGCCTTACGCCAACCTCGTCCTCGACGAGACCTCGGCGTGGCATATCCCGAACCACTACATCCCGCTGCTCGGGAAATACACATGTTATGCGGTGCTTGCCCTGGCCCTGGATCTGGTCTGGGGATTTTGCGGCATTCTCTCGCTGGGGCACGCCGCGTTCTTCGCGCTCGGTGGCTATGCCATGGGCATGTACCTTATGCGCCAGATCGGAACGCGTGGTGTCTATGCCGATCCGGTGCTGCCAGATTTCATGGTGTTCCTGAACTGGAAGGAGCTGCCGTGGTTCTGGTACGGCTTTGACAGTCTGGCATTCGCGCTTTTGATGATCGTCGCCGTGCCGGGGCTTCTGGCGTTTGTCTTCGGCTGGTTTGCGTTTCGCTCGCGGGTGACGGGCGTTTATCTCTCGATCATCACGCAGGCCATGACATATGCCTTGCTGCTGGCCTTCTTCCGCAACGAGATGGGTTTTGGAGGCAATAACGGCCTCACCGACTTCAAGGATATCGCCGGGTTCAACATCCAGCTGGCGGAAACGCGAATGGCGCTCCTCGTGCTTTCGATCGCCATGCTTGCCGCGACCTATGTCGTGGCGCGTTTCATGGTAACGTCGACCTTTGGCAAGGTGCTCGTGGCGATCCGGGACGAGGAGAGCCGGACGCGTTTCCTCGGGTATCGCGTGGAGCACTACAAGCTGACTGTGTTCGTGGTCTCGGCGTGCATGGCTGGCATTGCGGGTGCGCTCTATGTGCCGCAGGTTGGCATCATCAATCCGTCAGAGTTTCAGCCAGCGAACTCGATCGAGGCTGTCATCTGGGTCGCTGTCGGGGGGCGCGGTACGCTGGTCGGGGCGGCGATCGGGGCCGTGCTTGTCAATGTGCTGAAGACCGTCTTCACGACGGGCGCACTCGCGCCATACTGGTTGTTCGTCCTTGGCGGATTGTTCGTCCTCTCGACACTTTTTCTCCCGCGTGGGCTCGTTGGTCTGGGGCGCGATATCATTGACTGGTTCGCCCGCAAACGGGTGGCCGGTTCTTCGGCGGGCAGCAGGAACGAGGCTGCGGAGTGACGTCATGAGTACGGTGTCCGCTGCAAACAGTATTCTTTATCTCGACAACGTCTCGGTCGCTTTTGACGGGTTTAAGGCGCTCAACGCCTTGTCGCTGGTGCTCGAGCCCGGGGAAATGCGCGCGATCATCGGCCCGAACGGCGCCGGCAAGACCACCATGATGGACGTGATCACCGGCAAGACCCGAGCGGATACGGGAACGGTTCTGTTCGATGGGCATTGCGATCTCACTTCCCGCGACGAGACGGAAATCGCTCAGCTCGGGATCGGGAGAAAATTTCAAAAGCCAACCGTTTTTGATCATCATACGGCTGCGGATAATATCCGGCTGTCACTGTCGGACGCACGCTCGCCGTTGTCGGCGCTGTTCGGTGCGCGCAATGCGATCTCGTCTGAACGGATCATGCGGGTGCTTGAGCGGGTGCGTCTTGATCAACTTGCGGAGCGCTTTGCGGGTGAGCTTAGTCACGGCCAGAAACAGTGGCTCGAGATCGGCATGCTGCTCGCGCAGAGCCCAAAGGTGTTGCTGGTCGATGAACCCGTCGCGGGCATGACGGATGCGGAGACCGAAAAGACGGCGGCGCTGCTGCGTGATATCTCGCAGGATCATTCGGTCATCGTGGTTGAACATGACATGGAGTTTGTCCGCGATCTCGATGTGAAGGTAACCTGTCTCCACGAAGGCGCGGTGCTGGCTGAAGGTGCGATCGACTTTGTCTCGCAAGATGAACGCGTCGTCGAAGTATATCTTGGTCGATAGCCGCGGCGTATGTGCGAAGGAACAAATGACAATGCTGTCGGTCGAGAACCTGGATCTCCATTATGGTGCGGCGCAGGCTTTGCGCGGTGTGTCGACGACAGCGCGCGTTGGCGAGGTCACGTGTGTTCTCGGGCGCAATGGTGTCGGGAAGACCAGTTTGCTGCGCGGTGTCACCGGGCAGCATCCAGTGAGTGGCGGGCAGGTCGTCTGGAACGGCGATGACGTCACCGCCATGGCATCTCACGAGCGTGCCCGTCGCGGCATTGCGCTTGTGCCTCAAGGGAGAGAGATTTTTCCTCTCCTGACGGTGCGCGAAAACTTGGAAACGGGTTTTGCCGCGGCCGGACGTGGAAAGGCGAGCATTCCGGATGAGGTTTTTGAACTTTTTCCGGTTCTCAACGACATGCTCGGCCGACGAGGTGGCGATCTTTCTGGTGGTCAGCAGCAACAACTGGCGATTGGGCGGGCTCTGGTGACGCGTCCATCCTTACTCGTCCTCGATGAGCCGACGGAGGGAATCCAACCGTCGATCATCAAGGATATTGGCCGTGCGATCGCCTATCTGCGCGATCAGGGCACCATGGCGATCGTGCTTGTTGAACAGTACTTCGACTTCGCGCGGGAACTGGCCGACACCTTTATAGTCCTCGATCGTGGGCAAGTTGTCATATCTGGTTCTCGCGATGATCTCGGGGACGAGGCTATCCGGCGGGCTCTTGCTGTCTGACTTGCGTTTGCTGGCCAAAGACATCGGTGACCTTTGCAACATCAAGTGTCTGGCAACCGGCTCTGATTTTTTGCAATTGATATGCCTGTTAAACGGGAAGGAGCGCTGGTCCTCCCGTGGTTTAAAGCCCCAGCGCCCGATAGCTGGCGGCGACGCGCTCGATGGCGACGATGTAGGCGGCGGTGCGGAGGTCGGGGACGTCGTCGCGGTTGTGCCAGACTTCGCGCATGGATTGGTACGCGGTGCGCATCGTGTCATCGAGGCCGCTGCGGACGAGTGATATCTCGTCGGGGCCCTGGGCGTAGCGCTGGGCGAACGCGTCGGAGAACGTTTGACCGGTCATGCGCTCAATCTCGGACATGAGCATCTGGTGATTGCGTTCCTCGGCGCGACGCTCCATCCGGCCGAACCGGATGTGGGAAAGGTTTTTCACCCACTCGAAATAGGAGACCGTCACGCCGCCCGCGTTGGCGTACATGTCGGGGATGATCACGATGCCACGGTCGCGGAGTTTTTTATCTGCGCTCGCGGTGATGGGGCCGTTGGCAGCCTCGATGATGAGGTTGGCCTTGATGGCGTCGACGTTTTCGCGGTGGATGACACCTTCAAGCGCTGCGGGGATGAGGATATCACAGTCCTCGGTCAGCGCGGCGGCACCGTCGGAGATATATTCGGCCTCGGCGAAGCCTTTCACGCCGCCAGCCTGCTCGATGTGGGATTTGAGGAGGTCGATATTCAGGCCGTTGCGGTCGAGCACGGCACCATCGCGTTCGATGACGCCGACGATCCGGCATCCATCTTCCCCGGCGAGAAATTTTGCGGCGTGATAGCCGACGTTGCCCAGGCCTTGGACGATCACGGATTTGCCTTCAAGGCTGCCTGACAGCCCGGTCGCCTGAACATCCTCGGCGTGGCGGAAAAACTCCTGCAGGGCGTACTGGACGCCTCGGCCGGTTGCCTCCACACGCCCTGCGATGCCGCCGAACTGGAGCGGCTTGCCGGTCACGCAGGCGCGGCTGTCAATCTCGTTGGTGTTCATGCGGGAATATTGATCCGCAATCCACGCCATCTCGCGCTCGCCCGTCCCCATGTCGGGTGCGGGCACGTTCTGCGAGGGAGAGATCAAATCGCGCTTGGCAAGCTCATAGGCAAAGCGGCGGGTGATGGCCTGGAGCTCGTGTTCTTCCCACTCATGCGGGTTGATCCGAAGTCCGCCTTTTGATCCACCGAACGGCACTTCGACGAGCGCACACTTGTACGTCATCAGCGCCGCCAATGCTTCGACTTCATCCTGGTGGACGTTATCGGCATAGCGGATGCCGCCCTTCACGGGCTCGATGTGTTCGGAGTGGACAGAGCGATAGCCCGTGAAGGTGTGGATGGCGCCACGCAGGCGAACCCCGAAACGGACGGTGTAAGTCGAGTTGCAGGTTCGGATCTTTTCCTCGAGGCCGGGCTCGAGGTTGAGGCGCTTTGCTGCCCGGTCGAACATCAGGTCGACATTCTCGCGGAAGGTCGGTTCGCGATCTGGAGCGTTCATTGTCGGGACCCTCTGGACGATGGGAAAAAAAACGTGTCAGGCGTGCGGCGGGTTGCGTTCACTCTTCGGAATGCGGTTCGGGTTCTTCGGCGTGATGGTTGCCATGAACTCTTTGATCGCGACGACGTCGGCTTCATAGTCTCCACTCGGCTCGCACGTGGGGCCGAACCCGGCAACACGTCGGGCATAGTCAGCGTAGAAAATGCCAATCGGAATGTTTGCGCCGTGCGCGATCCAGTAGAAGCCTGACTTCCATTTGGTGACCTTGCCGCGCGTGCCCTCGGGTGTGATCACGAGGATCATGTCATCGCGGCGATTGATCTCCGCGATCACCTGGCTGACCGTGTCGTTTGCCTTGCTGCGATCCACCGCAAACCCACCGAGGCGGCGCGTGATCCAGCCGTGCGGCGGCTTGAACAGAGCGTCCTTGCCGATCCAGTTGGTCGGCGCGCGATAGTGGAGGGCGCAGAGCACCAGCATGACAAAATCCCAGTTGCTGGTGTGTGGCCCGCCGATCAGCACAAGCTTGCGCACCGGTGGGATGGACCCTGCGATCTGCCATCCGGTGACCTTGAGCATGCACATGGCGATGAAGCGCACGATCTCCATGCCGGCGCCGAACCGCGTGCGATCCGGGATGTCATCGGGTGTTGCGAAGGGAGAATGCGGTGTGTCCATACGCAGCTCTTCGTGCTGAGGCGCGCGTGGATCGCGCGGTCGCTGCTGCGTAGACCGTATCCGACCGGGATGGAAGCGACGAGATCGCGTCCATCGGATCGCTCGATAAACCAGGGGGGAGACTGCACTTTGCGCGGAGCGCGTTACTCTTTGCGAAAGTGTGCGAGGACGGGCAGCACCACAGTTTCCGGTTCAAGGCAGATCTGCGTACTGCAGGCCTGAACCGTCAGCGCGAGTTTTTCCGGCAACGCCGCACCATCCGGGGCGCGAACCGCAATCGTGATCTCGCCATCGTAGAGCGCGAGTGGCGCATCGTTGAAGGTGAGCTTTTGTACTTTTGGTGTTGGATAGGTGATGCCGGGCGATGGTTCGTTCGCGCTTGCAGTTTTGATGACCGTCGGAATGAAGTCGTCTTCCAGCGGTTTGTGCGCATTGATGTGCCATCCGTCCGCGACGTTGATCGTGACCGTTGCGGCCCGGGGTGTGTCAGCGCGTGCCGTGGCGCGCACGCGACCTCGGCTGGCGAACTGGCGCGGCCCTGTCTCACCGTTCAACAGTTGATCTGCCGCGCGGAGGGTAAAGGCGTGACTTGTCGGCTCTTCGATCGCGTTGCCGGAGATAGCGGCCAGAATGGACTCAGCGCGTGCGCGGTGTTCGGGGTCGAGATCGCGGCGGGCCAGGCGTGCGAACAGGTCAATTGCTGCGGCGTTTCCGGCGGGCAGGTCTCCGTCCGCGGAGATTTTTGGCCGGTAGAACCCGCCGGATACCGTCATGAAGTAATCGTTGGTTGTCGCGTCTCGAAATTTTTTCTCCATATTGCCCGCGAGGCTCTTGGCGCGCTCCAGCCATGCCTCGTTGGCGGTGGCGTCATAGAGTGCGACATAGCCGAGTGCCATAAGTGCATGGCCCTGCTGGGTGGCGACGAGCGAGGCGGCACCGTCGAAATGCTGGCGTTTCAGCGCGCCCTCCGACCCGCCCATCTTGTCCCAGAAAAATGCCGCGGCTGCCTCTGCCGCCTTGATCCATGCCGGCTCGTTGAACGCCATGGCGCCTTCAGCCAGTGCAGCGATCATCGCGCCGTTCCACGATGTCAGAACCTTGTTGTCGCGGCTCGGCGCCTTGCGTGTCGTGCGGCGGTGGTTGCGGAGCTTTTCGAGGATGCTGTCGAGGCGAGCGATGAACACTTGCGGCGTGGTACCCGCGCGTCGTGCTGCTGATTGTATGCCACCTTCAAGATGCAGGGTGTTGCGACCTTCGAAGTTGCCGGTCTTTGTGATGCCGAATGCCGTGCGAGCGAACTTGGCGTCATCAGCGCCGAGTGCGCCAGACAGCTCATCGTCTTTCCAGACATAGAAAAGACCTTCGCCGGTTTCACTGGCTCCGCCTTCGCTGTCGGCATCGTAGGCGGCGTAGAAGCCGCCGCCCGGTGCGCGCAGATCAGAAAGCACGAAGGCGAAGAGGCGGCGGACCGCGCGTTCATAGCGTGCGTCGCCGGTCATTCGGTGCGCCTGTATCAAAGCGCGGGCGACCCCTGCCTGCGTGTAGAGCATCTTCTCGAAGTGCGGGATCTGCCACGCGCGATCGACGGTGTAGCGATGGAAGCCGCCACCTGCATGGTCATGCAAACCGCCTGCGATGATGGCGTCGAGCGTTTTGAGTGCGATGTCGCGAGCTTGCGCATTGCCGCGACGCTCGGCCTGATCGAGGAGGAATAGCAGCAAGCTCTCGCGTGGGAACTTCGCGTCTGTGCCAATGCCTGCGTGCGCCGTGTCATAGTCCTCAGTGGTTCTCGTCACGGCCGTGGCGAGAACTTCCGGTGTGACATCGGCGGCTTCGGCACGGTGTTTCATCACCTGATCGACCATGCTCCCGATGCGTCGCCCTTCCTGGACGATCGCTGCCTGATTGAGGCTCCATTGCAGCGCGACCTCGCGCAGAACGCCCTCGTATGCATCACGCGGAAAGTAGGTTCCGCCGTAAAACGGCAGGAGATCGGGTGTGAGGAGCACGTTGTTGGGCCATCCGCCGCTCTGTCCGGTCAGGAGCTGGGTCGCGAGGATGTAAATCTCGTCAACCTCGGGCAAGCGCTCACGATCGACCTTGATGGAGACAAATGACGTGTTCAGCAGCTTTGCGATTTCGGCGTCGGAGTAACTCTCGCGCTCCATGACGTGACACCAGTGGCATGTCGCGTACCCCACCGAGAGGAGAATTGGTTTGTTCTCGCGACGCGCCTTCGCGAAGGCTTCTTCGCCCCACGGGTACCAATCGACAGGATTATAGGCGTGTTGCCGAAGATACGGTGAGGGCGCGCCGGCCAGACGGTTTGGTTCACGCTTTTCAGCCTTGCCATCCGTCGCGGAACTGGCTGCGTTGGCAGGGGTGTGGACCGCGACGATGAGCACCGCCATGACAACGGCAACTGCAAGCTGACATCGACTGGCGAAAGTGTTCGGCATGGTGTCCCCCTGACGCAAGACCGCTCCCGTTTGCCCTGTAGGCAACGCGTGTTTTCCCGGCGGCACAAGAACTTGGACAACACATCCACGTGACCATCAGTGTGCGCGGTCGACGTATGTATGACGGCCCAAAACACAACAGGCCGGCCTCTGGTGTCAGAAGCCGACCTGCATGTGTGTGCGCCATTGATCGGGTTGCGATCAGATGGCGGACGAATTCAACTCAGATGGTACTGGGTGGATGGAGATGTTGGTGGCGCCAGAGGAAGTGCGAGAGATGCATGAGTTCTCTCCTCGTCGCACCGAAGATGCGGTGGTACGTGGCACCGTATCCACGATGGTCTGGTCTCGGGTTTCGATCCAACAGCTTTGAGAACATGCGTTCCAGCATGGTTGCTCCATCTTTTTGGATGTGCAGCTCAGTCGCCCCGGTCGTGTCGTCAAAGCCCCATCAACGACGAGAGCAGGCATCGACACCGCGCATGGCGATGGGGATGATTGCGTCCTTTTCGTCGATGGTGCGGATGGGACTGCATGAGCTGCAGACGTTGTGCGACACGCTCGGGAGCGCGCCGCGCATGCTGCTCGAGATCCAGCACGCGCCGAAGCGGCGTGCGTTCGCCAGAGCAGGCTCAGTCGAGGTGTGTTCATCCGGTTTCACCTCCAGGCCGCGGCTAACGCCGCCAGCGATGCGAGACTCACATCCCGCACGTCGACACTTCACACTAAATGTTAACGTTTTGTAAATGTTGTTGAAACTGCAACGCGGAGAGTTGTAGCGGCGGGTTGTGACGCGTCAGACACTCTGGACGAACCGGCTTTGGCGGGAGCGCAGGCGGGGCGGGAAGATGCGGCGCTCGGCGACAGGCCGCTTGAGTT
>JBCAXC010000011.1:0-14130 GCA_038534255.1 Pseudomonadota bacterium | reverse complement strand
CGACGTGATCCTGATGGATGAGCCGCTTGGTGCGCTTGACGCGCTGACAAGGGAGAAGATGCAATCGCTCGTGCTGGAGCTCTGGAAGGAGACCGGCAAGACGATCATGATTATCACGCACTCGGTGGAAGAAGCACTCCTGCTCGGGGAGCGGTTGTTCGTGATGGCGCCGCGACCGGGCCGCATCCACAAGGAGTATCGCCTGCCCTTTGCCGAGCGCGGCCTCACTGAACCGCTCCGCGAGATCAAGCAGGACGCACATTTTTCAGAAGTCCGCGAAGAGATCCTCACCATGATCTGGGACATGGAAGAGGAGATCATGGGCCGTGTTTGAGTTTCTCTCCATGAACCGCGCGACGATCGCGGCCATCATCGTCGCCATCCTCACTGCGATGTTCATCGCCTCGCTCTTCATCGGGCGGCGGGCCACCGCAGAGACCGACAAGGACGCCGTCTTTGGCGATCCTGAGCGGACACGCGGCGGGTGGTTCTGGTCGATGTGTGGCATCGCCTCGATCCTGCTGATCTGGTTCTATTTTTCGTGGGGCGTCGGGCGCGCCTATTTCCCAACGGCTGCGAACGAGCTTTGCCAGATCGCAAAGCTCGAGACGTCTGTCGCGTCGATCAAGGCCGCGCTCCCGATCGGGTCGCGCTATTACAAATCGACGCTCCTGGCCTCGCGCAATCTGGTGCAGCTCGATGAGCTGGAAGACAGCCGCCCAAATTCGGCGTTCCGACCGGCAGAGAATGCGGATCTGGACTCCATCCTCGGCGATTTGCGCAAGCTGATCCGCAATGCGGCCGATCCGGCGCAACTGGAGCCGGAGTCGAAGGCCAAGCTTGCCAGCCTCGCAGATGACATCGGCGCGCTGGCTGGCGCGTTGCGGGCTGGTGTTGGCAATCGTCAGCCGACCGCGGAAGCCCTGGCGCAACCGAAGTGGGGTTTGACTGCGACGGAGATCCCGCTGCTGCCTGTGACGCCACGTGGCGTGTTGTTCGACGAGGTCGCGACACGTGCGGAAGAACCGACCAAGACGTTCCGCGCGATCCGGAATTTTCCAGGCGAGAACAACCGGATTATCCAGTCCGTCAAGGCACGGATCGCGGCGCTCAAGGACGCGTCGGACGTTGATAATGCGACCGCTCAGCAACGCGAGGACCGGGCAGACTATCTCAAATCCACCGAGCGGATTTTCCGGCGCCTCGATGATGGCACCATCTTCCCGGCGCAGGCGCTTGCCGTGGTCAATGACGCGATGCTCGATCTCGATGCCGCGCGCGATGAGGCGAAAGGCAGCCTGCAGATCGTCGATGCGCTGTTCCTGCCCGGACCAGGCATCGTCAAATCACGGACCCAATGCACGGAGCAGGGGCCGCCTCGCTGGTTGCCGAAGCCGACCGATGTCATCGCGAAGTTTGGCAATCTCGCCAATCCGGATGTCGAGAATGGCGGGGGGTACAAGGGATTCCCACTGTTCTGGTGGCGATGGATGCCGATTGCCGACGTCGTCGGATTTTTCTTCCCCGATTGGATCGCGGACATCTGGCCCGGTGAGTATGCGCAGATCGGCGCGAACGGGACGATTGAGCCATCGTTCAAGGACAACCTGCTGCGGTTTGCGCAAGGGGATGTCGATCTCGGCTCGATCCCGATGTTTGCCGGGCACTTGTGGGACTCGATGTTCCGCGTGCTGGTGGCGCTTGGGCTCGGGATCTTCCTTGGCGTACCGCTCGGCCTCTTCATGGGCGTCTCACAGTTCTTCAAGGCGTATTTCGATCCGCTGATCGAATTGTATCGACCTGTCCCGCCGCTCGCGTGGGCGCCGCTGATCCTCACGATCTTCGGCATCACGGATGACGGTAAGGTCTTCCTGCTGTTCATGGTGGCGTTCGCGATCATGGTGATCTCGGCGCGGACCGGAGCATCGGGCACGCAGCTCTCGAAAATCCGGGCGTCGCATTCGCTTGGCGCGTCGAACCGGCAGATCATGTGGAATGTGATCCTGCCGAATGCGCTGCCGGAGATCATGACCGGCATCCGGATCGCGATCGGGGTTTGCTGGGGCACGCTTGTTGCCGCGGAGATCCTGGCGGGTACGACCGGCGTCGGGTTCATCGAAAACATTGCGCAGACCGTCTCCGACTACGAAATGATCTGGGTGACGATCCTGATCATGGGTCTGCTCGGTCTCGCGTTTGACCTCATCATGCGCTGGGTGATCGAGAAGACCATTCCCTGGCGGGGCAAGGGCTAGGTGCGAAGCAAGGGCTAGCGGCGGAGTAAAGGCTAGGGGCGAGGTTCGGGCCGCATAGAACCGGAGGGCGGCGCGCGGGCTGGACCGGACCCCGCGCGCATTTGGCGCTTCCGGGCCGAACGCAAACGCCTTATGCCAATCATGGGCTTTGCGTGTGAGATCCGCACGCAAGGGGATGGTCTTGTCGACGGGGCTGTCTGGATGAGGATCGGCGAACGTTCGACGGTCTGCACCCACCCCGCTCACTCCGGCCCGCCGGAGGACAGCAGGGGCTTTGTGTCATCGACTTGCGGCGGCTACGCGCCCCGCCTCATTGATATGGAGCTTGCAATGGCTGGTGAATTTCCCTCCCAGGCCCGTGTGGTCATCATCGGCGGCGGTGTCGCCGGATGCTCAGTCGCCTACCACCTCGCCGAACTCGGCTGGACCGATATCGTGCTGCTGGAACGCAAGCAGCTGACCTGTGGCACGACGTGGCATGCGGCCGGGCTGATCGGTCAGGGGCGTGGTAGCCCGGTCCACCAGAAGATGGCGATGTACTCGGCTGATCTCTACGAACGGCTGGAGCAGGACGTCGGCATCTCGACCGGCCTGAAACGCAACGGCTCGATGTTGATCGCGAAGTCGGATGAAAAAGTTCACGAGGTCCGCCATCTTGCCGCGGCCGTGAACATGAACGGTCTTGATGCGCACATCCTGACACCACAGGAGTGTGTGGAGAAATATCCCTATCTCAACGTCGATGATGTGCAGCTCGGGATGTTTATTCCGCGTGACGGGCAGGCTGATCCGGCCAACGTCACCCAGGCAATGGCGAAGGGCGCACGCGAGAAGGGCGCGAAAATCATCCAGGGCGTGAAGGTCACCGGTATCTCCCAGGCGAAAGGTGCTGTCACTGGCGTCGAGACGGATCGCGGCACGATTCAAGCCGACTATGTGGTCAATTGTGCCGGGATGTGGGGACGTGAAGTCGGGCAGATGGCCGGGGTCGATATCCCGCTTCACGCCTGCGAGCACTTCTACATCGTCACGGAGCCGATCGACGGGCTGCCGGGCAACCTGCCGGTGCTCCGCGTTCAGGAGGAAAGCGCCTACTACAAGGAAGACGCCGGCAAGATCCTGCTCGGTGCGTTCGAGCCTGTGGCCAAGCCGTGGGGCGGTGACGGCATTCCGCAGGACTTCGAGTTCGATCAGCTGCCAGAAGACTTCGAGCACTTCGAGCCGATCCTGGAGCAGGCGATCAATCGCCTGCCGATGCTCGAGACCGCTGGCATCCACACATTCTTCAATGGCCCGGAGAGTTTTACACCGGACGACAACTGGATGATGGGCGAAGCCCCCAATCTGAAGAATTTCTTCGTGATGTGCGGATTTAATTCCATCGGCATCGTCTCGTCCGGCGGTGTCGGGCGCGAGTTGGCGCGCTGGATGGACACGGGCGCACCGCAGGAAGACCTCTGGAATGTCGACGTGCGCCGGATGTTCGGGTTCCAGAACAACAAGAGCTATCTGCAAGCGCGTGTGACCGAGACACTCGGCCTGCTCTATGCCGATCACTATCCCTACCGGCAATTTGCCTCCGCGCGCGGTGTCCGCCGCACGCCGCTGCACGGCCACATGAAAGAGCTCGGTGCGTGCTTTGGTGAGCTTGGCGGGTGGGAACGACCAAACTGGTTCGTCAAGCCTGACGAGCGCGGCTCGGTGAGCGAGCCAACCTACGAATACTCCTGGAAGCGGCAGAACTGGTTCGGCAACGCCGCCGAAGAGCACAACGCCATCCGCGAGAATGTCGGCTTTTTCGATATGTCGTCGTTCGGCAAGATCCGCGTCGAAGGCCCGGATGCCGAGGCTGTCCTGCAACGCGTTTGCGGCGCAGACGTTGCCGTGCCAGCCGGCAAGATCGTCTATACGCAGTGGCTCAATGACCGTGCCGGCGTGGAAGCGGACGTGACGGTGACGCGGCTGAGCGAGACGGTTTTCCTTGTGATCACGCCTGCGGCTACGATCGGGAAGGAAATGAATTGGTTGCGCCGCCACATCCCGGACGACGCGCGCTGCATCGCGACCGACGTCACCGCAGGCGAAGCTGCGATCGCGGTCATGGGGCCGAACGCACGAAATGTGCTTGGCGCCTGTACGCCTGCCGATCTTGGCAACGACGTGTTCCCGTTCGGCACGGCACGCGATGTCGAGTTCGGCTTCGGCATGGCACGCGCGCACCGTGTCACCTACGTCGGAGAGCTCGGGTGGGAGATTTATGTCGGCGCCGACATGGCCGGGCATGTCTTCGAGACACTTTGGGATGCTGGTCAGCAATACGGGATGCGGCCGTGTGGCATGCATGTGCTCGACAGCTGTCGGATCGAAAAGGCGTTCCGCCACTACGGCCACGACATCACGGATGACGATAACGTGCTGCATGCCGGGCTCGGCTTCGCGGTCAAGGTCGACAAGGAGCAGTCTCGCTTTGGCGATTTCGTCGGTCGTGATGCGGTACTGCGGACGAAGCAGCATGGGCTCACGAAGCGGATGCTGCAATTCCGTCTCGAAGACCCGGAACCGCTCCTTTATCACCACGAGCCGCTGTATCGCGACGGCAATCGCGCCGGATACATTACCTCCGGCAACTACGGTCATCACCTCGGCGGTGCGGTCGGTCTTGGCTATGTCGATTGTGCACCGGAGGAAAAATTTGGCGATCTCCTGACATCGACGTTCGAGATCGAGGTCGATGGAAAGCGCCTTCCGGCCATTGCGTCCGCCAAGCCGATGTATGATCCGAAGTCGGAACGCGTGCGCGCATGAGCGTGCGGCTAAAATGACCGAGTTGCGCGCTGGCACGCTGAAGCGGGGTCGGCGCGCACTCACGTTCGGCGCACTCGCCTATCAGCACGCCACACCAGCGCCGACGATCAACGCGACCGTTGTGCTGATCCATGGCAACTCGGCACGCGGTCGTATTTTCTCTTCTCAGATCGCGGCGCTGAGATCTGAGGGCTACGGTGTTCTCGTGCCGGATCTTCCCGGGCATGGCGCCTCTGATAGCGCGCGCGAGCCTGAGGCGGTGTACAGTTTTCCGGGTTATGCTGCAGTCGTCCGGGAATTGATCGACGACCTCGTGGATACGCCGGTCATCATCGTTGGCTGGTCGCTCGGCGGCCACGTCGCGCTTGAACTCTTGTTGCGGCAATCACTGATACGCGATCTGCGCTGCCTGGGCGTCCTCGTGTTCGGGACACCACCCGTCGCACCGTCACCCGCTGCGCTTGCCGCAGCGTTTCACACCAGTGACGACATGGCCTACGCGGGGAAGCGCGACTTCTCCGAAGCGGATGTTCACGCGTATGCGGACCTGCTCGTTCCAAGCGGCCTGGCCGATCGCAGCGCGGTGTATGACATGGTGCGCCGCACGGACGGGCGGGCCCGCGAGACGATGTTACGGCTTGGGCTCGCCGGTGTGGGTGTTGATCAGGTCGATGTCGTCCAACGCTCGGATGTCCCGGTGGCAATTGTTCATGGTGCGGATGACCCGTTTGTGCGCCTCGACTATCTGCAACAACTTCCGACGCAGACGCTTTGGCAGAACCGCATCCATGTCATGGACCAGACCGGCCATGCCCCTCACATCGAACGTTCGGCAGATTTTAACCGTTTGCTGATAACGTTTTGTACTGAGGTTTTGCGACCTTAACTCCCTACGTCGTTCGTACACCGTGCTATAGTCGCGGTCCGGCACTCAGGAGCGGTTTCGAGATGACCGCGTGCCGATGGAGCGTAAAGCGGAGCCCGGCGACGATTGGGGACATGAGGTGATGTTTGGGGTCGATGCGTTCATCGCAGCCACGCAGGCGCTCACCCGCCGCGAAGAGCTGGTCGCGCATCTTTCCGAGACTGTGCGAGACGAGGGTTACGACAATGTCGTGATCGCGCGAATTGCCGGCGGTGCGGTCAGCGAACTGCTCGCGAGTGTTCTCCCCGACGGTTACGCTGCAACTTACATGGACGAAAACTGGGCGCGGATTGACCCCATCCTCAGCCTGACCCAGCGGGCGACGCGGGCGTTCTACTGGAACGATGCCGTCAAGGGGATGCGCCCGACGAAGCAGCAGCGTGCATTCCTGAATGACTGCGAGGCGCTCGGCGTGCAGAACGGATTTACCCTCCCTTTTCACGGACCTGGCCGCTCGCATGATGTCGTAAGTATCAGCATGCGGGAGGACAACGCGGTCGACCCGACACGCGGCCCGTTGATCCAGGCGATGGCGGTTCAGACGTGGGTCCGCCTTAACGCGATCGACCGACCGCTGTCGGAACCGGATCTGCCTACGGCGCAGCTCACCGAACGGGAGATCGAGATCCTGCGCTGGTGTCGCGACGGCAAGTCGTACTGGACGATCGGTGCCATCATCGGCATCTCGGAGAAGACGGTCGCGTATCACATGGCGAACATCTTCAAGAAGCTCTCCGTCTCCAACCGAACATCCGCAATTATCACCGCGATCCAGCTCGATCTGCTTGAGCTGTAAGGGACGTCCGCGACGCGTATCCCGCCTGAAAACTCTACTCGTTGTCGCAGCAACGACTAGGTCATTTACTAGTACCTACACCAATTACGAGATGGCTCCCTTTGCAGGTGTTCCTGCAAAGTATCGGAGTTGTCATGATCGAAGCGTTCTCCCTGCGCACCGCCCACCACTTTGGCGATGCTCTCGCCTCCCAGGCTGCACTCCGCCATCGCGTCTTTGTCGAACAACGCACGCTCGATCATCTGAGCTACGATGGGCTGGAGTACGATGAGTTCGATACGCCGGCTGCGGTTTATCTCGTCTGGCGCGACACCAAGAACATCGTGCGGGGGATGGTACGACTGCTGCCGACCACGCTGCCCTACATGATGCAGAGTTACTGGCCCGAACTGGTCGAGGGCGAAGAGCTGCCGCAAGATGCGCGCACATGGGAAATCACCCGCGTGTGCGTCGACCGGATGTTCGAGCCACGCCAACGCGTTCGTATCCTGCCGGAGCTTCTTTGTGCGGCGCAGGAGTGGTTCGAAGCCAATGGCGTCACCACGATGATCGGGGTGACGCGCAAGCATCTGCTCAATCACTTCATTCGCCGAGGCGTCACGTGGCTCGGGTCGGAGGCCATGGTCGAGGGCGAAATGGAAGCTGCGTTCCGCGTGCCCGTCTCGATGATCCGGCCGGATCTGCACTGCGCGAAATTCGAGATCACAGGATCACGGCTGCGGATCGCCAGCGACGATCGTCTCGCTGCCTGACATCGTCAGTTTGCCGAGTGTCACACCAGGCCATCGCGGTTTGTCGCACCGCCCTTTCCGATGATTGCCTCTCTCGCAGGATCGGCGCACGTTCTGCGTTGAATTTAGCCATGGACCGGCCTAGACCAATTGCAACCAATTACAACCAATTGGCATGCGGTCACCGGGATGGCCGGTCAGGTGAGGGAGGAGCGGTTCCATGAAATCGCATACACAGGTTGCCGTTATTGGTGGCGGCGTTGTTGGCGCAAGTGTCCTGTATCATCTCACGAAGGGCGGCTGGAAAGACGTCGTCCTGATTGAGCGCTCGACGCTGACGTCTGGCTCAACGTGGCACGCTGCCGGGGGTTTTCACACACTGAATGGCGATCCGAACGTCGCCAAGCTGCAGGAGTACACCATCGGGCTCTACAAGGAGATCGAGGAAATCTCCGGCCAGTCCTGCGGTCTCCACCTGACAGCCGGGATGTACCTCGCGGACACGCCCGAGCGGGTCGAATGGCTGAAGATGGCGAACGCCCGCTCCAAGTACCTCGGCCTTGAATCGGAGATGCTGAGCGTCAAGGAAGCCAAGGAACTTCTGCCGATCCTCGAGGAGAAATATTTCGCAGGCGCGATGTATGATGGTCTTCACGGCCACCTCGACCCGTCGGGGACGACGCAGGCGTATGCGAAGTCCGCAAAGATCGGCGGTGCGGAGATTTATGAAAACAATCGCGTTACCGACACCGTACAGCGCGAGGATGGCACATGGGATGTCGTCACCGAGCAAGGCACGATCCACGCCGAGCATATCGTTAATGCGGGTGGGCTTTGGGCACGTGAAGTGGGCCGCATGGTCGGGCTCGAGCTGCCGATCCTGGCCATGGAGCACATGTACCTGCTGACCGAGGCGATGCCGGAAGTTGCCGAGATCAACGAAAGCACCGGAAAGGAAGTGCTACACGCGGTCGACTTTGGCGGGGAGATCTATATGCGCCAGGAGCGCGATGGCCTCCTGATGGGCACGTATGAGCAGGCGTGCGTTCCGTGGTCGGAAAAAGAAACGCCATGGGATTTCGGCCATGAATTGCTTCAGGAAGACATGGACCGGATCGCGCCGTCGCTCGAGATCGGCTTTGAGCACTTCCCGTGCTTCCAGAAAGCCGGCATCAAGCAGATCATCAATGGGCCGTTCACGTTCGCACCGGATGGAAATCCGCTTGTCGGGCCAATGCGCGGACTGCGCAACTACTGGGTGGCGTGCGGCGTCATGGCCGGGTTCAGCCAGGGTGGCGGCGTGGGTCTCTCGCTTGCCAACTGGATGATCGACGGCAATCCGGGCTACGACGTCTGGGGCATGGATGTCGCGCGTTATGGCGACTGGGCGACGATGGCGTACACCAATGCCAAAGTGCGGGAGAATTATTCCCGCCGCTTCTCGATCACCTTCCCTAACGAAGAACTGCCCGCCGGGCGGCCCTTCATGCGCACGCCGATCTATGACCGCCTGAAAGCCGAGAACGCCGTGTTCGGCGCGGCAGCGGGCCTCGAACATGTGCTGTGGTATCAGGAGCCGGGCGAAGAGCCGATCGATGAGGTCACGTTCCATCGCAACAACTCGTTCGAGCAGGTCAAGAAAGAAGTCCAGGCGGTGCGCGACGGCGTCGGCATGATCGAGACGTCGAGTTTTGCGAAATATCGCGTCACAGGCACGGGCGCCGAGGGATGGCTGAGCCATCTGATGGCGAACAAGATGCCGCGTGAAGGGCGGATGGTGCTCGCACCGATGCTCAACGAAGACGGCAAGATGATTGGCGATTTTTCCGTCTCGAAGCTCGGCGATGAGGAGTTTTATATCTTCGGTTCCGGCGCTGCGGAGGAATATCACATGCGGTGGTTCCTCTCGCATTTGCCGGATGACGGCACGGTGGCACTTGAGTCCCTGCGCTACGGCCTGCTCGGGCTGTCGATTGCCGGGCCGAAAGCGCGGGATGTTCTTGCAGCCGTGACGGACGCCGACGTCTCCAACGCCGCATTCAAGTTCATGGACATCCGCCGTATGGATCTCGGGATGGTGCCGGCAATCGTCGGCCGCGTCACCTTCACCGGCGATCTCGGCTACGAAATCTGGGTCAAGCCGGAGTTCCAGCTCACGCTGTTCGAGAAACTTCGTGAAGCCGGTGCCGCGCATGGCATGAAACTGTTCGGCTCGCGCGCACTTAACGCTTTGCGGCTCGAGAAGAGCTTTGGCTCTTGGGCGACAGAGTTCCGGCCGATTTATGGTCCGTTCGCTGCGGATATGGGTCGCTTCATCGCGCTCTCCAAGAACGACTTCATCGGTCGTGCGGAAGCCGCGAAAGAGAAAGAGCACGGTCCGGAGCGGATGCGTGTGACATTCTCGGTCGATGCGACGGATGCAGATGTGATCGGTGACGAGCCGGTATGGAAGGGCGAGGATTGCATCGGCTGGATCACATCCGGCGGATACGGCCACCACGTCGGCAAGTCGATCGCGATGGGTTACATCGAGGCCAAGTATGCCAACGGCGCTGGCGAGGACGGTGGCTTCGAGATCGAGATTCTCGGCGAGCGGCGTGCCGCCAATCTCGAGCGCGCACCGTTGTTCGACGCCAATGCGGAGCGCATGCGGGGCTGATCTCACAAGCTCTGTCTATGAGACGCCGTGAATGGTGCGGGCTGGCGGGTGAAAACCTGCCGGCCCGTTTTTCATGCCTGCAGTTGTCTTTGCGCGCCGGTCAGCTCCCGGAGACAGTGTCCATCCACGTGTTGATGTCGCCGAGCCGACGCCCGCCTGCCGCGTACTCATCGAGGATCTGCAACATCCTGGCGTGGCCAAACGAGGCGTCATGCCCGCCGTGCACCGTGCGGATCGGCAATTCGCGCAGGCGCGCATGCGAGTGCGCAAGGACCTCCGCGTCGGAGTGATAGAGGTCGTCGATCAGGTCGCCGTCGTAAACCACATCGCCGCTGAAAAAAATGCCGGTGGCCCGCTCAAGCAGGGCGATGGAGCCCGGTGAGTGGCCGGGCAGGTGGAAGACATCGAACACCCGGTCGCCGAGGTCGATTTTATCTCCGTCGTCGAGGTGGCCGGTAAGTGCGGCTGGCTCCAGCCTCCACGAGCGCCAGTCAAAGCCTTCGTACGGCAGGGCGGAGAACGTTTCAGCACGTAGGAAACCGGTGTCAGCCACCGTGTTGTACGGCGTTGGCGCGGCGAGGATGTCCGCCTCGGCCGAATGACCGCAACGGTGCGTGAACTGGTGGAGCCCGCCTGCATGATCGAAGTGGCTGTGCGTCACGATGGCTGTGACCGGGCGTTCGGCCAAACGCGCGATCGCCTCCGTCAGCGGTCGCAGGCCCATGCCGGTGTCGATGATCAGATCGCGTTCGCGTCCCGCGACATGCCAGATGTTGCAGCGCAGCCAGCTGGCAACATGGCTTTCGAGGATTTGCGTGACGCCGTCGCCAACCGCTCGGGTCTCATACCAGCGATCGGCGACGGAGAACGACATGGCGGAGAACTGCCCTTGCGGTGCGGCTCGTCAGGTCGGGATTTCTACGGTGGGCACACCGCCGGTCATGTAGAGCGCCAATGCGTAGAGCGCGACGAAGACAATCACAGTGACCAGCGCGGAGACAAACCGGTTCGAAAACGAGAGGATGTTCGCGACGAGATCGACCACGAACACCAGTCCGGCCCCAAGCAACACGGTCTGCAGCCAGCGATTGTTCATCGCCTCCTGCAGGCTTTCGGGAATCGTGATGGCGTTGATCGCGTACAGCGCGCCGGCGTTCACGATCCCGAAGAGGACCGCTGTCACCAGCGCGTTCACGAACCGGTTTGAGAAGCTGATCAGATTGCCGATCCAGGCGATGACGAAGAGCACTGCAGCCGCAGCGCCGACGCGGTAGACGAGATCCATCTCGGGCGAAAAATTTTCCATCGGGGGCGTTCCTCGGGGATTGCTATAGGGCGATCTCACTCTGGTGACACCGCGTTCCGGCTGCGCCTAACGCACACACCAGCGCCGTGCAACCGATCATACGCTTTGGGCACGGACGTGTCCGCTGATGGCCAGGCAAGATGGCAACGATTGCTGGCTTACGCTGGCTTTGTGGACGCTGCCCGGCGCACCACACACCGGCCTTCGCCCGGAAACACGTCGACATGCTCCCCGGTTGTGATCAATTGCGTGATATCGCCCGCGTCAAAGCGATCGCACATCGCGAGCCCGGCGAATGCGGCGCCCTGCGCGAGGATCGTATTGGCGGTGTTGAACAGGATCGCTTTCGGACTGAGTCCGCGCGCAACCATTTCGTGCAGCATCCAGGCCGACGCCACACCACCTTTGGCCGTGTTCAGCACGAGGATGCGATCGACGAAGGACTGTCCGGCGAGTGAATGTTCAGGGCGGGAGAAGATTCCGGTTGTGCGATCGAGATCATAGCGCGCGGAGAAATTATCCTGCGCGACAAGTGCGACGCCGCTGACCGCAGGGCCAATGCCGACGTGGCAGGTGAACTCACGCGGCGCCCCTTCTCTCATTCCGTCACTCATGCCACGACCTTCCCGGCGACCGCCGATGCGACGCAGTCTTCCATCGATGCAAGCGCGGGGGCGTAGCCGTAGCCGCCGAGGATGTTCACGATCTTCGTCGAGTTGGAGAGCAGTCGCCGCCATCCGTTCGCCTCGCCGATTTCACGGGCATACTGCTGATAGAAACAGGTGCCTTGCAGCACCCGCCCACCGAACGCTTCGATGTCGGCGACGAACCCCATGCGCTGCGCGTCGGTGTAGACCGCTGCGGGCGTGCACACGATCAGCGCCGTCTCATCGTGTCGCGTGCGCCCGCGACAGAGGTGCGCCACCTGCTGCATCTCGACGAGCGAAAGCTGCGGGGCGGCGAAGACGACGACATCGACTTTTTCTCCGCTGGCGCCGAAGGGGGCGCGCAAGCTCGCGAGGTCGTCCGCGGTTATGACTGCCGCTTCGAGCGCTGAACCCTCGACATCCTCAATGCGCGCGCACTCCGGTGTGACACCGACGACGTGGAAGAGAGGGGTCGAACCGTAGCTCGCCATCGCGGCGCCGAAGTGCTTGATCTCATCGGACGTCGGGATCGCCTCGATCCCTTCAACGACCGGCACCTCCCAGTAGGAGCCCGCATCCCGCCCGATTACCGCTCCGAGCACACCCCAGTCGGTCAGGCCCTTCGGCTGTACACGCACCCGAAAACGGCGCGTCGCACGGCGGTGGCGATCGAGGTGGAGGCCATAGCGCGGCGTGCGCCCTGTCAGGCCTGCGGCGAGCGCTGACGGTCCACCCTCAAAGTTGGACCGCGCACCGCAGACGCTGTTCGCATAGATGACGACGCCGGTGTCACCATAGGCCACGTGGTCCCCGCGCACCGGCGGCATGATCGTCTGATAGTTGATGCAGGTGTCGGTCATCATGATGCCGAGCGCTTCGCAGGCGGAGATGAAGCGGCGTTCGAGATTGGCCATGTCCTCTGTTTGACCGAGGGGCTCGTAGCAAGAGAGATCGACGCCGCGCGGATCGGTGATCATCGGCACACGGACGCAGCGTTCGGCTTGCGGCAGGCGTGCGAACGTCTCGAAGAAGGCAACCCCCGCCTCACCGAGCGATTCCGGATCGGCCATCATGTGCGCCTGGCTGACGGGCACCATGTCGGCCGCATCAAACATCCGCGCGACCTCGATCTGATGCGCAATCGCCCACTGCCGCGCCGCGCCCGCCTCTCCCGCCTGCATGGCTTGTTCTTCGTCGGTGAGTTTCATCACATCGATCTCATCGCGGTGTGTTTGGGGTTCGGCCGGCGTAGCGCCCCGTCGACGTCACGGCTGTCAGATAATGGCGTGTCGTACACGCGCAGACACCCACTCACTGACGATGACCGTGCCAAGGATCATCAGCAGGATCAACGACACTTGCGTCCAGGCGAGGGTGGAAATCGAAGCATCAAGCTGAATGCCGATGCCCCCTGCGCCGACCAGTCCGAGCACCGTCGACTCCCGGATGTTGATGTCCCAGCGGAATACTGAAATCCCTGCGAACGTCGGCATGATTTGCGGAACGATGCCGTAGGACAGACGCTGCGCACCGCTTGCCCCTGTCGCCGTGATCGCCTCGACCTGTCGGGCGTCGATCTCCTCGATAGCTTCGTAGAGCAGCTTCGCGCAGAACCCCACAGAGCGCAGCGCGATCGCGATGACGCCGGCGAAGACGCCCGGCCCAATGATGGCGACAAGCATGAGGGCCCAGATCAGCGAGTTGATCGAACGAGACGCGACGATGGTGAAGAGCGCGCCGGCGCGGACGACGGGATGAGGTGTCGTGTTTTGCGCGGCGAGGAACGCCAACGGAAACGCGATCACCAGCGCGAGCATCGTACCAAGCGTGGCGATGTTCAGCGTGTCCCACAGCGGGCGCCAAAGCTCATCCGCGTAGGACCATTTCGGCGGCACCATCCGTGACGCCATGTCCGCCGCCTGCCGCGGCGCATCGCTGACGAAGAACCAGACGGTTTTGTCAGACACCAGTTTCCACGCGTAGGCGACGATGGCGACGCCGATGAG
>JBCAXC010000010.1:0-14611 GCA_038534255.1 Pseudomonadota bacterium | reverse complement strand
GGCCCACATTTGATACCGCGCCGCTGCGCAACAATGACAACACGACTGACCGCGACGCGTCCCGCTTTGATCCTCTTGAGAGCGAGGCGCAAACTCAACCCGCCCGTCTAACATGGCGCGTGACAAACCCGTTCCGCCTGTTCACTGACCCGGCGATCACCGATCTTCACCGCGATGCGTTCAACGCGCTCAGTGCGGATGAAAAAGCCACCCCCGTCATCGCCGTGGAACGACGGCTGGCACAAGCGTTCCGCCGCGGATGGGCCGCGAAGGCGGTCGGGAAAACCTGCTGGCGTCCGCGGGCACACCGTTATGGCGGATGCCGCAGGGACAACCCGTACATCCGCCCCCGCCATCACCGTGTCACCGTAACACTCGAGGACCCGCCCGAGCCTGACGCCATGTGCAACTGGTCATTTCGGGGCAAGGGCGCCCGCCGTGGAGAAAAAGACTGGAAGAGATGCGGGGAGCCCGTGGAGTTCAAGGCGCCATATCCTGGCGGCGGAACAGCCCGCGTCACGCTGCCGAACGGGGATCGAAAATCCATTCGCATCGCCGTGACCGATACCTTCGTCGTCGGAATTGGCGACAGTTTCGGGTCTGGCGATGGCAACCCCGATGTGCCCGCAAAATTCTCCGACGCCCGCGACTGGTCCTATGGCGAGGCGCCCGGCGAGCGCGCGCTCTTCGGCTACCCGACCCGTGCGGGAAGTTGGGCAACGTTCGCAGACACGGATTTTCTGCGGAACGGACCACGTTGGCTTGGCCGCGCATGTCGGCGTTCGCTCTATTCCTATCAGACCCGCGTCGCGCTCCAGCTGGCGATCGAGGATCCGCACCGCGCCGTCACGTTCGCGCACTTTGCCTGCGGCGGGGCGGAGATCCCGCAGGGCATGTTCGTGAAGTACAAGGGCAACGAGTGGGTGCCATCGCCGCCGCGCGTGCCGCAGATCAGCGCCGTCGCCGAGGCACAGTGCGGTGAGACGCGCACGCCGCAAACCAACTATCCAGACGCTTACACCATTCAGGGCAAGCTCCCCGTCCTTCGCGACATGGTCTTGAAGAAGTGCCCGCGCAAACGCGCCCGCGGCATTGATCTCCTCCTCGTCTCGATCGGCGGCAACGATATCGGCTTCGCCAAACTGGTCGCCAACGCCGTGCTTGCAAACCAGTCAGCGCTGGCCCGCCTCAGCGGTTGGGCGGGTGGCGTGTATGGCCCCGAAGACGCGCGCCCGCTGATCGAGGAGTTGCCCGTGCGCTACAAGGCCCTGAACCGCGCGTTGCATGGCCTGCTGCATGTTCCGTGGAAGCAATCTGATCGCATCATTCTCACCGGTTATCCGCCAATGGCCGTGGTCGACGATGCCGGGCGTGTCTGCCCCGACGGGCGCGCTGGCATGAGCGTTTTCCCCGACTACAGCATGAACGCAAAACGCGTCCGGGACGGAGAAAAAGTCGCTGAACAACTGAACACGGTGATGCGCCGTGCCGCGCGCCGCTACAACTGGTCGTTTGTCGACGCCCATCGGCGGAAATTCATCGGTCGCGGCCTGTGTGCGGACGGCAATCCGGTGCTCGACAGCGCGTCGTTCGACGAGGTGTCACCGGACGATGTGCGCATGCCGCGGTTGGTCGACGGGCGCTGGCAGCCGTATCCACCGAGCGCGTACCGCGCGTACGCCTCGCGCCAGCGATGGTTTCGTACACCGAACGACGCCTACCTGACTGGCCACTATCATACGCGTCGAACAATCGCGCGCCGCATCCTGAGCGCCAGCAAACTCCAGTGGTTTCAGCTCATTCTCGCAAGCAGTTACTCGGGCGCGTTCCACCCGACTGCCGAGGGCCATGCCGCGATGGCCGACGCCGTCATGCCGACGGCGCGCCGCGTTCTCGACAAGTACCGCAGATAGTCGCCCAGCTCGTTCGCGAACGTCGGCTGTTTTTACTCCGCCGCCACCACGATCGCATCGTTGGTCGGGTGCCGCCCCGCCAGCCACGCATCAATGGCGTCAAGTGCGCGTTGCGCCATGGCCTGCTTGCGCGCCCGGCCTTTTTCCTTGCCGCGCAGCCGACGCCCGTCGATCTGTTTTGGAGTTTCAATCTCGGGAAAGAGACCAAAATTCACGTTCATCGGCTGGAACGTCTTGCTCGCCCGCGCTTCTCCGGAAAGATGCCCGCCCGTAATGTGCGCAACGAGTGCACCGAGCGCTGTTGTGACAGGCAGCGCCGGAAGCGCATGACACGCGCGCTCCGCCGCTGCGAACCGACCGGTCAGCAGACCCATCGCCGCCGACTCGACATACCCTTCGACGCCGGTGATCTGCCCGGCGAACCGGACGCGCGGCTCGACCTTCAACCTCAATTGACCGTCCAGCAGCGCCGGTGAGTTCAGGAAGGTATTGCGGTGAATGCCGCCAAGGCGGGCGAACGTCGCTTGCGCGAGCCCCGGGATCATCCGCAAAACGTCCGTTTGCGCGCCATAGGTCATTTTGGTCTGGAACCCGACCATGTTCCACAGCGTGCCGTGCGCGTTGTCCTGGCGCAGCTGAACAATCGCATGAGGCTTCACCTGCGGATCATGCGCATTGGTCAGGCCAACCGGTTTCATCGGCCCGTGACGCAGTGTCTCTCGCCCGCGCGCCGCCATCACCTCGATTGGAAGGCAGCCATCGAAATAGGGCGTCGACTTTTCCCACTCCTTGAACTGCGTCGTCGGCGCCGCGAGCAGGGCATCGATGAACGCCTCATACTGCTCGCGCGACATCGGGCAGTTGAGATAGTCCGCACCCGTGCCGCCAGGGCCCGCCTTGTCGTAACGCGATTGCGCCCACGCCACGTTCATATCGATGCTTTCGCGATGGATGATCGGGGCAATCGCGTCGAAGAATGCGAGATCGCCTTCGCCCGTCCGTTCCTGGATCGCCGCCGACATCGCCGGGGACGTCAGCGGGCCGGTCGCGACGATCACACTCGACCAGTCGCTTGGCGGCCAGCCCCGAACCTCGCCGCGCGAAATCTCGATCAAGGGGTGCGCCTCGAGCGCCCGCGTCACGTGTTCGGAGAAAATTTCCCGATCGACCGCAAGCGCGCCGCCCGCCGGCAGCTTCGCCGCGTCCCCACAGCGCATGACGAGCGATCCGGCCCGCCGCATCTCTTCATGCAGCAGACCGACCGCATTGTTCATCGCGTCATCGGAGCGGAACGAGTTCGAGCAGACGAGTTCCGCAAGACCCTCGCCCTCATGCGCATCGGTTGTGACATGCGGGCGCATCTCGTGCAGCACGACGGCCACGCCCGCCTCGGCAATCTGCCAGGCAGCTTCGGAACCCGCCAGCCCGCCTCCAACAACATGGATGGCGTCTGTGCTCGCGCTTGGATGCGTCGTCATGGTCACACCTGTCAGTTCTCTGTTGTAGCGCAGACTCGATGTGCGGGTTTTGACCGCTCTTCACAGGCCCTTGCGTTGTCGCGCGACAGGGAATCACCCTAGCCGGACGGTATGCCCGCGTTGCCCGACAACTCCCGATCCAGTCGCCGCGTCCCCATGGTGCGCGCGGCGACGCTCGTTCTCGTCGGCATCGTCCTGAGCGCGTGCACCTATGAACGCAACGGCCCCGTGGCACACCACTTCCGGGACGTGAAATCGGAGCAACCACGCGGCAACCGCATCACCGTATGCCACGGATATGGCTGCCAGAACCAGACGCGGGTGCGCTTTTCGGGCGGTGATATCGCGAAGATCAGCAAGATCATGCGCAAGACCAAGCGCAAGGACAGCCCGCACGAAGAGCGTCGCGCCGTCGCCTATGCCGTGGCCTGGCTTGAGACCGAAATTGGCCGCCGTGTCGGCACCTCCAATGATCGGCCGGGCATGGACTATGCGGGCTCCGGCGATCCCGGTCAGCTCGATTGCGTCGACGAGGCGACCAACACCACCAGCTACCTCATGCTGATGGCGCACAATGGGCTGCTGAAACATCACACGGTCGGCACGCCATTCTCGAAGGGCAACGTGCTGATCGGCGGCGTTTCGCAATGGCCGCACTGGACCGCGGTTCTGACCGAGAAAGAGGGCGGCCAGCGCTATGCCGTCGACAGCTGGATCCACGAGAACGGCGAAAACCCGTCCGTGGTAAAGGCCGAAAAGTGGTACATCGACGACCTCGACAACCTGCCCGCGCCGACCGTGTGACCGCAGCGCCGGTTCCACGGCGCGTTCAAATCTGTTATTTCTCCCTCAACGTCGTCTGTACGCTCCACTGCGTTTGGACATGTCGGCAAGCGGGAGGAAGACAGCGGTATGTGGGCGAGTGACGCGCGGAACCTGTTGGCACGCATCACACATGCAGCGCTGGGCGCGCTCGCGGCGGTGATAGCGCTCCTGGCCGCGACGGGCCACGCGCATGCCGGCACGACATACGCGCTCATCATTGCGAACAAGACCTACCGCCACACCGGAGAAGTTCGCTTTGCTGATCGCGATGCGGCGGCGATCGAGAGCGTCCTGGTCGACACCAAGGGTGTGCAACCCCAGAATATTTTCCGCTACGAGAACGCGTCGGTCGGCGATCTGACGTTCCTCTTCGGGACACCTGGCCAACCGGGGCGTATCGCACAGTTGGTGAGCGGCAGCGACAGCGAACTCATCGTTTATTTCGCGGGCCACGGCTCCAAGCATCTCGACAAGGCGCGCGGCAAATCCGTGCCGTATCTCCTCGGCGTCGACTCACGACCGGAAGCACTGCCGCAGACCGCCTACGCACTCGACACGGTGGTCGAGAAGCTCAAAACCATCCAGCGTGACACCCTCACAAACGGTCGCGTCACACTCATCCTCGAAAGCTGCTTTTCCGGTCGCTCCAACGATGGCGATCTGATCAAGAACCGCAGCGCGCCGGCCTTCGGTCCCGCCGTGACACTCTCAAAACAGACGGCCGCGCGGTCGGAGCGTTTCGTGATGATGGCCGCCGCCCAGGGAGAACAATTCGCGATCTGGGACAACGACTGGAAGCGCAGCGTTTTTACAGACGCGCTCGTCAGCGGGCTCTACGGCGAGGCAGATGCCACGCGGTTTTCCGGCAATGGTGATGGCGCGGTCACGCTCGGAGAGTTGCGCCAGTTCGTGACCAACCGGATTGCGCGACGTCTGCGCAAGGTCAACCCGAGCGAACGGCAGGACCCGGACATTTTCGGAGGGCGCGATGAACTGGCGCTGGTCTCGGTTGGCGAAAACCTGTCCGAGTGGCCGGAGATTGTCCGGCGTCAGCACACTGAAAAGCTCCAGTCCGCTATCCTCAAGGCGTCCGCGAACCCGGAAAAGATCAAGGATTTTCTCTCCGCGTGTCTTTACTGCCCGGACGCGGAAACGCTGCGTGAGAAGCTGCGCACGGAAGGCCGACGCTCGACGGTCTGCAAGCTGGAGCGTTCGATGGCGGACAGTCTGATTGCCGCAAAAGACACCGAAGGCCTTGCGTCGTTGCTCGCTGTCGCGCAATGCGCGCGCAACAAGCCGGAACTCAATCGGCAACTCGCGGCGCTGCGCACACCAGCTGATGCGAACGTACCGCCGCAGCCCAAAGCAGAGGATAAAACACCTGCTGCACAAGAAGAGCCGAAGCCGTCGCAAACCACCGCGCTTCAGCCTGAGCAGGGCAGCGCGACCGACGACAGCTCGGCATCCTCCGGCAACCGGCAGATGCGCCAGCAACGTCTGCCGGATGAAGATCCGGTCGATTTGGGCGACCCACCGGTGCCGCCGTATCCCAACGGTGGTGTCCGGCGCCGGACGGCAAGCATGCAACAGAGGCCGACCCGCTCAGCGGTTGATGCCGTCGATACGATGACAACGTCGCAGATCACGTGGGGACTTCAGCGTGAGCTTGCGCGGACAGGGTGTCTCCGAGGTCGCGTTGACGGTGTGTGGGGACGCGGCAGTGTGGCGGCGTTGCGCAGGTTTGGACGCGTGACCGGTCAGCGCTTGCGCACGACCGCGCCGACCGCTCGAATGCTCAGGCTCGCTCTGCAAACCATCGACAACGCCTGCAAAAAGTCTGCGGGCGGGCAGAGCTGGCGCAAGCCTCAGGGCTAGGCGGCCAACCGAGAAGCTCTTCCCTTATTGCGTGATCGTCGACGGGGAGACCCGCTGATCTGTTGCAAGCACATCGCGTCGCTTACGCAGCAGTGATGGCGCCTTCAGCAGCCGGTCGGCGATTGCATCGGCGACCAGTCGGTTGCCCAGCCGGTTCCAATGCCAGTCATAGGAAAACTCGAACCGCTTGCCGTGCGTCGCAAAGTGCTTTGCGAACACCGGTTGCAGATCAACGAACGGCAGATCGAGATTGGCCGCGGTGTTGTAGGCGATGCGGTTGAGCTTACCGACAACATAGTCGTCCGCCGACTTGTTCTCGTAAACAGCCTCACGCACGCCATCCATCGCAAAGACGAGCTGAAACCCTTTTTCCTCCGCGAGCGCTTTCATTTTGGCCATGATGTGGAGCGTGTAGAAAGCAATCTCATCCATGTCGTCGAGTTTGCGGACATCGACTGCGGATGAAATGAACTCCGGTTGATAGCTCTCGTTGCCACCCCAGAAGAACCGGCTGACGACGCTGCGCAGGTGGAGATAAAGATTGGTCTCGTAGTAGATGTACCGGAACGCTGCGGACTTGCGCAGCGTGTCCGCGAGGCCCGGGCGGAACGCGGAGGGCGCAATTTCGCTGACCTCGCCATTCGCCTCACGCCGCACCTTCATGAACGATGAGGCGTAGCGCGTTTTCAGAAAGCGGAAGCTCTCATCGAAGTCGTTGTGGATGAGCGGGATGACCACGACATCAGGGCGGTAGGCCAGAACTTCGTTGCGCAGCATGTGGAGGTATTGGCTGAGCGGTGCGCCATCCATGCCGAAGCGCAAGACCTCGACCGGTTGGACGCTGCGCGCGTTGAGTTTGGTCTCCAGCAGTTCAGGAAATCCATCACGCGTATCGATGAAAGCGCCATGCACATAGCTGTCACCCACAACCGCGATCCGCACGCGACCGGGCGGTGGTGACAGGCGGTAGTACGGTTTGCTGGAGTTCCAGCCATGTTGATTGATGTTCACCGTCGACGTCCGCCCGTCCGGATGGCGGAAGGTCGCGCGGGTGTTCGGGACGTAGCGGACAACGCCGTTTGCCGTCGCGTTCGGCAGGACATCGTCAGGCACGAGCACATAGCGGAACACGATGAACTCGGCGATCAGCGCGACGACAAGCAGCGACCCACCCAGCAGCGATAGATTTCCAACCCACCGCTTCATCCGATCTGACATGTTCTTGCTCCACGCAACGAGACCTCGTGGGCGCGACGGAGCAAGCCATATGCCACGCGTACCCCTGGCGGAGGTGCGCGGCTATCACGTGTTTGTAAGTAAATGGGGCGTTAACAAACACGCGATCGTTGTGATGCGCACGCCGGTATGCTTGCGGATTTCAATCTGTTTCACGCAGCACCGTCTCAAGTGTTTCCGTAAGTCGATCGATCTCGGACGCTGTGTTGTAGACGTGCGGCGCAGTCCGCAACAGCGTGGGCAGCGAGCGGCGCTCAGCATCGATGCGTGTGCTTGAAGCGCTAGATGTGCCAATCGCAATGCCACGCTCGCGGAGTGACCGCACAATCGGTGCAGGCTCCCGGCCTTCTGCTTCGAACGAGACGATCGCGCAGTTCACGGAACCTGCGTCCCGAACCCGCACACCGGGTGTGTTGGCGAGGTTTGCGCGCAGCCTGTCAGCCAGCCCCCACGCCCGCGCGCGGATAGCGTCAAGCCCGAGATCGAGCGCATAGCGGGCGGCACACCCAAGCCCGGCGCGCAGAGCGTAGGCGTTCTCCCAGGTTTCGAAGCGCCGCGCATCCGTACGCAACTCATAGCCGTCGCGTTCGACCCACGGTGCCGCGAAATGGTCAATCGTCACCGGCTCCAGACGCGCGATCCAGTCCCGCCGTACATACAAAAAGCCCATGCCACGAGGTCCCCGCAGAAACTTGCGCGCCGTAGCAGAGAGAAAATCACAGCCTATCGCTTCTACGTCGATTGGAATCTGACCGACTGCCTGACACGCATCCAGCAGGAAAGGCACCTTGTGACGCTGTGCAATGGCGCCCACCTCGGCGGCTGGGTTCACCAACCCGCCGTTGGTTGGAATCCATGTCATGGCAATCAGGCGGGTGCGTGGACCGATCAACGCCTCGAGTGCGCTCAAATCGACAGCGCCTGTCTCATCGCTCGGCGCGATGTCGATTTCTATCCCGTCCCGCTTTCGGCGCTGAAGGAACGCCACATAGTTCGCAGCGTACTCCGCCTCACAGGTGACGACACGGTCGCCCGCCTGGAGCGGCAGCGCATAGAACGCGTGACACCACGCGACCGTGGCATTCTCAAGTAGCGCGATCTCGTCAGAAGCCGCACCAACAAGTTCGCCTACGACGTCATAGACCGCATCCAACTGGTCGCCCATGACCGCGTGGGCTTCGTATCCGCCAATGCGTGCTTCAAGGGCAATGTGGTCTGTGATTGCGTCGATCACCGGGCGTGGCATCAATGCCGATCCGCACGCAAGCATGTGCAACCCACTTGCGATGCCCGGTGTGTCCGCGCGGATCGCATCGACATCGAGTGGCTCACCGCCAGCGTTGGTTCGGCCAGTCCCGTCATGGCCGGTCCTGCCTAGCGTCCCGTCACCGATTGTCACGTCACGTGCCTCCGGGTGCCACTGCGAGCCGAACCGCCCGGATGACGTGTCCCGTCAGTCAAGCGGGTTAATCCGCAAGGCCGTTTCTACCGAGACCGAGGCTCAGAACGGGATCTCGTCGTCGAGTTCTTTCTCGAACTGGTTGCCACCACGGCCACCGGCGTTTCCGCCGCCGCCGTAGCCCTGACCGCCACCACCGCCGTAGCTCTGGCCACCGCCGCCATACGAGTTGCCGCCGCCGTAGTTCGACTGGCCACCGTCCTGCATGCCCGCATTCATGCCACCGCCCTGATTGTCACCACGGCCATCCAGCATGGTCAGCGTGCCGCCATAACCCTGCAACACAACCTCGGTGGAATAACGATCCGCACCACTGTTGTCCTGCCACTTCCGGGTCTGAAGCTGCCCTTCGATGTAAACCTTCGAGCCCTTCTTCAGATAATTCTCCGCCACCCGGCAAAGCCCTTCGCCAAAAATGACGATGCGATGCCATTCGGTCTTCTCGCGTCGCTCACCGGAGTTCTTGTCGCGCCAGTTCTCGCTTGTCGCGATACTGAGGTTCGCAACCGGCCGTCCGTCCTGCGTCTGTCGGATTTCGGGGTCCTTGCCGAGATTGCCAACCAGAATAACTTTGTTCACTGAACCGGCCATGGCGGCCTCCTCTGCTTCGGGGCTGTGCGGATCGACTGCGGCGATCACGAACCGGATCGCCATCGCAGATCGCGCATCACAACGCGTCTTGTTCGAATGATAGCTGATACAAGCCGATCATCGCACCCGTCAGCCTGCGTTCTCCACACATGCAGGGATGCACATCGCATCACGGCATGTTCTTTATTTGTTCCAGTCACATATGCAGGAACGCCGCCGATAGCAAGGCCCGGTAGAACGGCTTGGACCTCGCGCGAGATCATTCATCCGCAGGCTGCGGACCGCTTCCCGTGATGCTCTTGCCCGCGACCGACTGCAGAAGTTTGTTCGCCCGCGCTTCGACAACACCGGACAATTGCTGCGCCAGGTCCGCCGAGAGATTGTCCGCAGCAGGACAGGCCGCCCCAGTGACGCGGCGATAGATCTGCGCCGTGTTGCCGCCGAAGTCCGAGGCCATCGCACGCGACATCACACCATCGGCGACCGATCCGTCGGCCCAGCGACGCTGGCATGCGAGCAAGCCCAGAAAGCCGGTAATCTGCTGGCGATACTCCGGTGAGCGTCGCGACCCATTGGCCACAAGCTCGCTCCAGGCCTTGCCACCAATGCTGTCGGTCCAACCCTCAACGGTCGCCGTTCTGAGCATGTCGTCGAGCCGCTTGCGCGCAAAGAGATTCTGCAACCCGCTGGTTGGCAGGCTGTTCCGGATCGCCCGAATCTCCTCGGCAACCTGCGCACTCACTGGCGCCAGTGTCACGTTGTCGACCCGCGCGAGTGAAAAGACGAACGGGCTCGGCGGCTTTGTCTCCCAGATCGTCGCATTGGAAAGATCGGTGCCAAGCATGGAGGCGTTGTCGAGGTTGGCACCTTGAAGTTGCGCGCCGCTCATGAACGCCCCGTCGAGCTTCGCGTTGGAGAAGTCCGCACCGTACGCGTTCACCCACGCCATGTACGCCGCCTCCAGCTTCGCGTTGGCCAGATTGGCGCCATGCAAGTTGACGCCCCCGAGATACGCGCCGCGCAGGTTCGCCCCCGGCATTTCCGCGCCATGGAGATTGACCTCGTTGGTCAGTTTCGCGCGACGCAGATCGGCACCGCTCAGATCGGCTGCCGTCAGATCAGCTGCAGAAAAATTCGCGTCGCGCAGGTCGGCCGCCACCATCCGGGCACCGCGTAGATTAGCGCCTTCGAAATTGGCGCCGTCCAGTTGGGCGGAGGATAATTCCGCTCCCCCGAAGTGGGTGCAGAACAGCGGCGAACAACTGAGGTTGGCGCGCGTCAGGATCGTCCCGACGAGCGACGCACCCTTGAAGTTGGCACCAGCCAGATCGGCACCACGCAGGTCGGTCCGATCGAGTTTCGCATTTTCCAGATTGCGATTCCGCAGCGCGAGCGTCACCTCTCCACTGCGCAGCGTCTCGTCCTTCACGATATCGAGGTCGGTCACCACGAGATTGCGCGAGAACATCTGCTCGAGCGCGATCTTCATCGTATCGCGACCCGACGAGAGATACTCGGTCGCGGACGCCAGCAGTCCGCTCGCCGCGAATGCAGGGTGGTCGGCACCCACCGCTTGTTCCTGCGCCGGTTTTGGTCGGATGCGGTCCAGATATTCTCCGGGGATCGTCGCCACGAAGAAAGACAGGATGATCAGGATGAAGAACAGCGAGCCCGTGATAAAAAAGTTGGCGGGGTGCCGCTGCATGACCTTGAACATCGCCGTGAAAAACGATGCCTCCGTCCGGCGGAGGAAAACGCCGACCGCCGCCAGGATCGTCATGTCGACGACCAGCACGATCCGGTGAACCCAGGTGATGAAGGTGTCGTGGTAGGGCAGGAAGACGACCTGCGTGAAAAGGATGATCAGAACCGGCAGGACCACGAGCGAGATCCAGATCATCGCATGCAGGAACGCCGCGAGCAGCCACCCACGGTGCGGCCCGGCAAGTGCCTGAGTGAAAAAGTAGGAGTTCAGTTCAAGCCGCAGCGGATGTGTCGCGCGACTGTTCGGTTCCATCGCCCGGATCGAGCGGTCGAACTCGAGCGTCTTGCGTGACAACATCACATGCTGGATCAGCATGCCGAAGTGCACGAACATCAAAAGGATCGGGGCGAAGAGGAAGAACCGCGTCAGCTCGATCTCGACCTGCAGGATCGGAAGGTCGACCTTCGTGTTCAGCAGCAGATCGCGGTGCGTGACACCCGCCACCGCGATGAGAATGAACGTCGCGATCGCAAGGAACAGCACCCATCCCCCGCGCGCCGCCGCGCTGGACGAATTGACCGCTTCGAGCAGGCTGTACGGATTGACCGGAATGTCGGCGACAGGCGCCCGGCTCCCCCCGGTGGCGCCAAGCGTGACGTCGTTGGGTTGCCGTTCCGAAACCGGGTCCACATACGTCATGGCCCAACGCCCTCCTGTACCAGTCCGTTTCCGCGCCGCAGCGACAACTCTGCGCCCCGCATTGCCCCCGGCAGTGCGATGGAGCTGCGAGACGACTTCCGCACCACGACGCGTCACATCTCCTGCCACATCGCGGATCAGCCAGACATGTTTTACCCGCGCTCGCGGGTGCGTGTATCGGCAAATACAACACAAGTGGTGCATGTGCGCCGCAGATCAGGCGCAGCGAGACGCGCCATCGGGCCGCCCGTCTTTCCGCAAGACTCCGCCCCACCTGCACGTTAGGCTGTCAGGGTGGCGCAACTGAAGAGAGGCGAAGTCCGATGGCAGACGCAGCAGCAAAATCAGATGTGCAGCGCGCCAACGACCGCTTCTATGATGCCGTGCGGACCGGCCACTTTGCCCGCCTCGATGCACTCTGGTCGCGCGAGCGCCCGGTATCGGTCAAGCATCCCGGCTGGCCGCTCCAGCGTGGGCGCGACGACGTCATGGCGAGCTGGGCTGAGATCTTCGTCGCCGGCAATGCGCCGGACGTCTGGCCGCTTGAAGAGATCATCATCATGAGTGATCGCACGGCGCTGGTGTACTGCACCGAAGTGCTGGGCAATGCGTCGATCTCAGCGACCAACGTCTTCGTCTGGGAGGACGGTGACTGGCGGCTGACCCAGCACATCACGATGACGGCTAACGAATAGCGCCGTTCCCGCTGTCGGACACGCGTCGGGGATTTTACGCTGCTGCGCCATCTCCGTAGCGTGCCTGCCACGCCGCAACTTTCGGGTCCATCACGCGAAACCATGCGGGCGGCAGCAGTGCCAGCACAACCATCCAGCTATAGCCGTAGGGCAGCTGCGGCGCCGTGTCCGCCGGGTGGGCCTGAAGCAGCGGATAACGCCGGATCGGGTTGCGGTGGTGATCGGAGTGCCGCTGCAGATTGATCAGCATGTAGTTCGTGAATCGGTGGTTGGCGTTCCACGAGTGATGCTCACGCGTTGGCTCATACCGGCCGTTCTCCAACAGCCGCCGCTGCAGCCCGTAGTGTTCCAGATAATTGACCGTCTCAAGCAGCAGCACGGCCACTGCGGCCTGAACGATGAACACGCCAACCCCGAGCCAGCCGGCAACGCCATAGGAAAGCGCGAACCAGAACACGCTCCACGCCGCATAGCGCCAGAATGCGTTGCGCAAACTCCAGACAGATTGTCCGCGCTTCTCAAGCTGGGCACGCTGGATTGACCACGACGAACGCCATGTGCCGATGACCGTGCGTGGCAGAAACCGATAGAGCGACTCACCCGGGCGCGCCGATGCCGGATCGCGCGGTGTTGCGACATGCAGGTGATGACCGAAGACATGCTCGATGCAGAAGTGCCCGTAGAGCGTCGAGCACATCAGGATCTCGGCCAGTTGCTTCTCCAGCCGGTTGCGCTGGTGCATCAGCTCATGCGCGTAAGTGATGCCGATCCCGCCTGTTGCAAGGCCCAGCGTGGCCGCCATGGCAAAGGCCTCCGCCGTCGTGAGCTGGGCAGTCTGCCCGACTGTAAACAGTAGCGCCGCGATCAACGCGAGCTGCAACGGTACCCAAGCCCAGGTCAGCCAGATATGACCACGAATCTCCTCGTCATCCGTTGCGGCAGAGGCATTGGCTGCGTTGAGCGGGACCAGCGTGTCGAGCACCGGCGTCGCGAGAAACGTGAACAGGAATGCGCCAACGATCCACCAGCCGCCATAAACCATCCCGCCAATCAACAACGGCACAAGCGCGAGTGTGATACAGTACGGCAGAACGGTGCTGGCCGGAGTGCGCGGTGTAAAGGTGATTGCCATACCGCGAATTTTTTCCGGAGCACCGCCGATGTCAAGACTGAGTTGACGTAAACGTCACGTGACCGTGCGACGCCCTGCGCGTTCTGGCCGTTGTGCCGCACGTCGACCACGAAGAACGCGGAGAGACGCGCATGCCCTCAATACCCAATGACACCGACCGCGATGATGACGGCGTTGATCCGCTCGGTGATGACGACGCGCGCGAAGTCGGATGGGTCGCTTCCGATCTCCAGGACAGCTTTGACGAAGAGCTGGAAATGGAGATGGACGACGACCGCATTCCGGAAGAGCTCCGCCACATCACCACCCTCAGGCCGGGCTCACCGCTCTCCCGCGCGCAATACTTCAATGACCTGTTCCGCCTGCAGACAGAGCTGGTGAAGCTGCAGGACTGGGTCATCCATACCGGCTATAAGCTCGTCGTGATCTTCGAAGGTCGTGACAGTGCGGGCAAGGGTGGCGCAATCAAGCGGATCACCCAGCGGCTAAACCCGCGCGTCTGTCGCGTCGCGGCACTTCCTGCTCCGAACGATCGCGAGAAATCGCAATGGTACTTTCAGAGATTTGTCTCTCACCTGCCAGCCGGCGGCGAGATCGTCCTGTTTGACCGCTCCTGGTACAACCGCGCCGGCGTCGAGCGCGTGATGGAGTTCGCTGATGATGATCAGATCGAACAGTTCTTCCATGACGTGCCGGAGTTTGAACGCATGCTCGTGCGCTCCGGCATCAAACTGATCAAATATTGGTTCTCGATCACGGATGAGGAACAGCAGCTTCGCTTTCTCACGCGCATCCACGACCCGATGAAGCAGTGGAAGCTGAGCCCGATGGATTTGCAGGCCCGCGTCCGATGGGAGGATTATACCGAGGCGAAGGAAGACATGTTGAAGCGCACCAACATTGATGAGGCGCCGTGGTACATCGTGGAGGGAAATGACAAGAAGCGTGCCCGCCTCAACTGCATCGACCATCTGCTTTCGATGGTGCCGTATGAGGAGGTCAC
>JBCAXC010000009.1:0-14701 GCA_038534255.1 Pseudomonadota bacterium | reverse complement strand
GAAGATGCAGCGCGCCCAGCGCCAGCCGCCTTCGATGAACCGATGATCTGTCTCATGGCTCGCTGCCGCACACATCAAGCAAACACCGCCGACCCGGCTGCTTCGGCAGCACGCGCGTCGCTCTGCGGGTTTGCCCGGACCAGGGGTGCGGCAGCGAGCCATGAGACAGATCATCGGTTCATCGAAGGCGGCTGGCGCTGGGCGCGCTGCATCTTCGAAAATTTTCGGACGTCCGCGCCCGGGCATCACGCAACCGGAGCGCACGTTGGTGTGGTCGAAAAGTTAACGGTTCGACCCGTCGGTGGTGGCGATCATGGTCGCGGAGGCGTTTGCGATCCGTGGCATGAGGCCGGAAAACATCAGGCGCGCCGAGTCGTTGAGGAAGGACTGGCGCTGCGGCCGCTGCCGCAATCGGTCGTTGCCGGGCCGGGACCATTCGTGTGTCCAGCGGTCGACAGGGAAAAACGCGTTGCAGCGCAGCCATAAATCGATGCGGTGCAACACAACTCACATACGGCGTATCGGCCTTCAAGACAAGTTGCCTCACCTGCACACCGGCGCGCGGCGGGGATGGCCGGGTCGCGGGAGAGGTTTGTGCCGGACAAAGTGATGCGCAACAGGCGCATCTGATCACGCGTCTGGACGTCGCAACGCGTCGTCGCATCTCCACAGAACCACCAGTCGTGCAAACAAAGTGCTAACGATGGCGGCCGGGCCGCGAGCGGTTGTTGGCAGCTACATCGGAATAGCGAGATCGGTAGATATGCGTTGCAGGCAGTTCATCAGCATCCGGCGCTTTTCGAGCGGCCTCATTGCGATGGCTTGCTGTGTGTTGACGGTCGCGGGAACGGTGCATGCGCAAACCGAGGCGAGCGCTCAAACCAATGCGTCGGGCGCACCGCTGACAGTTGCAGGCGATGTACAACTCATCCCGGATGGCGACGGCGCTCTGTTGAACGTGACGCTTGATCGCAAGGCCGCGTATGCGATCACAACGCTGCCGGATCCGTTCCGGGTGGTCGTCGATTTGTCCGGCGTACGATTTCGCGAGGCGGGTGAGCAGGCGGGGACGAGTGACGGGCTCGTTGCGTCATACCGGTTTGGCGGGCTCTCTGCCGGGCGGTCCCGCATGGTGATCGACACCAAAGGGCCTGCTGCAGTTCAGCAATCGGACATGGTGGCCATCGACGGGCGCTTCGTGCTGGCGATCGCGCTCAAGCCAACGACTGAGTACGCCTTTGGCAAGGCGTATCGGAAGCGCAAGCGCCGTGAGACGATCGCGCGCCAGGATGCCGAAACGCTGGCGGCGATCGCAAAGCCCGAGGATCGGCCACGCAATGCCAAACGCATCGTGGTGCTTGATCCGGGACATGGTGGCGTCGATTCTGGCGCGGTGGTTTCTGCCGCCGCGGCTCGCGTTCCGCGCACGACACAGCCGGTTCGCAAGACGCCGAAACGCGCCCCTGTTGAGCCTCAGAGTTATGGCAAAACCGGGATCGTGGTTGCGCCGCAACCGCCCGCGACGGCGACCAAACCTGCCAAGCTGCCAGCTGCCCGATCACCGCTTGGCACGGTCGCGACAGGGCCGACGATGCGCGAAAAAGATATCGTGCTGGCGTTTGCGAAGGCGCTGCGCAAGGCGTTGCAGCGCACCGGCAAGTACGAGGTGCTGATGACGCGGAGTGCGGACACGTTTGTCCCGCTTGCCAAGCGCGTCGAGTTTGCGCGGCGCAACAGTGCGGATCTTTTCATCTCGCTGCACGCCGACTCGGTTGGTGATCCGCGCTTTGCCAAGGTTTCGGGCACGACGGTGTACACGCTATCGGCGAAGGGGTCCGATTCGGCGGCGCAGGAGTTCGCGGCCCGGGAAAACTCATCGGACGTGCTTGCCGGGGTCGATCTGGCGCCGGCGACGGATGAGGTGGCCGACATTCTCATCGAATTGGCGCAGCGGGAGACGAATCTGCGGTCCGAGCGCTTTGCGCGCCACGTCTTGCGTCAGGTCGGGCGCCAAACCCGGCTGAATCGGGGGGCGCATCGGTCGGCCGCGTTCGTTGTGCTGAAGGCGCCGGACATCCCGTCTGTGCTGATCGAGCTCGGCTTCTTGAGCAACGCGCGTGATCGGCGGCGTCTCCTGTCGCCAGCGTGGCGGGCGAAGGTGGCCGGCGCGTTGTCGTCAGCCGTTGGGCGATACTTCAAGATGCAGGGCGAAACGGCGCCGTTCTGAGATCGGCCTGCCCTGCGGTGTGGCGCGAGGGCCACGTGCGCTCTATGTGTCAATGGTGTGCACGAGCATTGCACGAGACCGCCCTAATTCGTGTTAGTTTCCATGGCCTAAAGCGTTGCGTTTGAGTATCCGCTGCCTGAACCGGCAGTGTTCGCGTTCGAACTGCACCTTGGGCCTGCGCGCCCCGTGCAACCCGCGTCACGGATTTTACGGATCGATTGACCATGCATCCTGTCTCTCCGCCGCCACCGTCGGCGCTTCCCCCATCGATTTTCGCACCGGTGGTTAAGCGACGTCGCAAGAGCATTTTGCTCCGCTTTCTCGGGTTTTCCTTCGCCTTCGGCTTCATGCTGTTTCTGATCGGCGCGACGGTCGCCGGCATCGTGCTGTTGCACACGGCGAAAGAGCTTCCGGATTTCGAGGTGCTCGCGAAGTACGAGCCGCCGGTGATGACGCGAGTCCATGCGAATGATGGTCGGTTGATTGCAGAGTATGCGATCGAGCGGCGCATCTATGTTCCGGTGAATACGATCCCCAAGCAGGTCATCCACGCTTACCTCTCTGCGGAAGATAAAAATTTCTTCGAACACAAGGGCCTGGATTTCGTTGGCATCGCGCGCGCCGTTCTCATCAAGGCGCAGGGCGGTCGGCTCACGGGGGCTTCGACGATCACGCAGCAGGTGGCGAAAAACTTTCTGCTCTCATCCGAGCGGACGTTCGATCGCAAGCTGAAAGAAGCCATCCTCGCGATGCGGATCGAGCGAGCATACTCGAAGGAAAAGATTCTCGAGCTCTATCTCAACGAGATTTATCTCGGACTGCGTTCGTACGGTATCGCGGCCGCCGCGCTCAACTACTACGGCAAGGAACTCGAGGATCTGACGGTGGGGGAGGCGGCCTATCTCGCCGCCCTGCCAAAAGCGCCGGAGAATTATCATCCCTTCCGGAATACCAAGCGCGCGATCAGTCGTCGCAACTTTGTCCTCGGTCGAATGCTGGCGAACGGCTTCATTACGAAAGAGGTTCATGACCGTGAGGCAGCACTGCCGTTGAACGTTAACCCGAGGCCGTTCAACTCGCAGCTTTTTGCCGGGGAGTACTTCGCCGAGGAAGTGCGGCGCACACTCGTCTCGATGTTCGGAGAAGACAAAACGGTTGGCGGCGGGCTTTCCGTTCGTACAACCATGAATCCCCAACTCCAGCGGATGGCGAAAAAAGCGCTGGTCGACGGGCTCGTGCGGTTCGACCGACGCAAGGGTTGGCGTGGCGCCGTGCAGCAAATCGATATGTCGGGCGATTGGCATCGTGCGCTGCACAACATCGTGCTCGTTGGTGAGCTGGAGCCGTGGCGGCTCGCGGTTGTCACCAAAGTCAACAACAAGCAGGGCTTGCTAGTCGCGTTACGCTCAACAGCCGGTCGCGTGGACCCGTCCACGAAGATCGCTGAGCCGGAGCTGGTGCGGGTGCCTGTAAAAACCACCCGCTGGGCGCGCAAGCGCTCACTGTCGCGCTGGTTGAGCCCCGGGGATGTTATTTATGTCGCGCCGAACACCAAGAAGAACGGTGAGGTGATCGCGGGCGAGTGGAAGCTGATGCAGAAGCCAGCCGTCGATGGCGGCATCGTCGCGATGGACCCGCATACCGGACGCGTGCTTGCGCTGGTTGGCGGGTTTACGTTCGGGCTTTGGGATGGTGGTGACCAATTCAACCGCGCGACCACTGCGAACCGGCAGCCGGGCTCCGCCTTCAAGCCTCTGGTTTATGCGGCGGCGATCGATAACGGCTATACACCGGCGACGCTCGTCAACGACGCTCCCATCGTCATCGATCAGGGTGCCGGGCAAGAGCCCTGGCGGCCGGAGAACTATGGGAAGAATTTTGCCGGGCCATCGACGCTGCGCACCGGGATCGTGCGGTCGAAGAATCTGATGACCGTGCGGCTTGCGCGCGACGTCGGCATGCCGCTGATTGCCGAGTATGCGCGGCGCTTCAACGTCTACGACAACCTGCCGCCATTTCTTTCCATGTCGCTTGGCGCGGGGGAGACAAAACTCATCCGCATGGTGACCGGTTATGCGATGCTGGCGAACGGCGGCCGGCAGGTTGAAGCCTCACTGATCGACCGGATCCAGGATCGCTATGGCCGCACGGTCTGGCGGCATGACCAGAAATCGTGTGGCGTCTGTGAACCGCAGGAGTGGACCGGGCAGGATGAGCCCGTCCTGAATGACAACCGGACGCAGATTATTGATCCTCACACCGCGTACCAGATGACCTCCATCATGGAGGATGTCGTGCAGCGTGGAACGGGCCAGCGGGTCAAGGCTGTCGGCAAACCGATTGCGGGCAAGACCGGTACAACGAACGACGAGAAAGATGCGTGGTTCGTTGGCTATTCCCCGGATCTCGTGGTCGGCGTCTACGTGGGTTTCGATCAACCCAAGCCAATGGGCAAAGGCGAAACCGGCGGCTCGGTCGCGTCGCCGATCTTCCGCGACTTCATGAAGATGGCACTGGCTGACACACCGGCGATCCCGTTCCGGCGTCCACCCGGCATCAAGCTCATTCGCGTCGATCAGCGCACCGGGGCCCGGGCACGTGGCGGCGGTGGTACCATTCTCGAGGCATTCAAGCCCGAGAATGAACCTGTGGATGCCTCCAGTCAGTTTCTCCCCTCCGGCGAAGACCCCGCACTTTGGTTGACTCCCGGCATCGACGACGGGCGCGGCCTCTACTGAGGCATTGGCGGCCGGGCGCGGTGTCGTGTGCGCTGGCAGGTATGAACATACCTGCGGCGCTGCGCTCCTAGCGCCCGACTCGCCACTGCCTCAGTAGGTGTCTGGTGGCCGGGCGCGGTGTCGTGTGCGCTGGCAGGTATGAACATACCTGCGGCGCCGCGCTCCTAACGCCCGACTTGCTACTGCCTCGGTAGGTGTCTCGTGGCCGGGCGCGGTGTCGTGTGCGCTGGCAGGTGTGAACATACCTGCGGCGCTGCGCTCCTACCGCCCGACTTGCTACTGCCTCGGTAGGTGTCTGGTGGTTGGGCGTGGTGTGTCTGGCGCGTCTGCTGACTAGGCATGCGGGGGGAAACGGCTTAGGTATCGGTCGACTGCCACCCCCTTTCGCATCCGGAGTTCTGCCATGCGCGCCGAAGCGCAAAGTCTTGTCGACGACATCAAGGAGTGTCTCGCACTCCTGAGGAGGCATCTTTGACTGGGATGTTGCCAATGACCGCCTTGCAGAGCTGAATGCGCGCGTTGAAGATCCGGACTTGTGGTCGGACGCGGCGGGGGCCCAGCGCATCATGCGCGAGCGTCAGAATCTCGATGCCGCCATCACCGCCTACACCGACGTGTCCCAGCAGCTTGAAGACAATATCGAGTTGATCGAACTTGGCACCGCTGAGGGCGACGATACCGTTGTGGCGGAGAGCGAAGAGGCGCTGCGTGGCCTGCTGGCCGAAGTACAGAAGCGTCAGGTCGAGGCACTTCTCTCCGGCGAGGCCGACGGCAACGACTGCTTTGTGGAGTTGCACTCCGGCGCCGGTGGCACGGAGAGCCAGGACTGGACGCAGATGATGCTGCGGATGTACTCGCGCTGGGCCGAGCGCCGCGGGTACAAAATCGAACTGGTTGAAGTTACGCCTGGCGAAGAAGCGGGATTAAAATCTGCGACGCTGCAGGTGAAGGGTGACAACGCCTATGGGTGGATGAAAACGGAATCCGGTGTCCACCGTCTTGTGCGTATTTCTCCGTTCGACTCCAATGCGCGCCGCCACACCAGCTTTGCATCCGCATGGGTGTTCCCGGTCATCGACGACTCAATTGAAGTCGAGGTCAATGAAAGCGACTGCCGGATCGATACCTACCGAGCTTCCGGCGCTGGCGGTCAGCACGTCAACACGACGGACAGCGCCGTCCGCATCACCCACGAGCCGACGGGGATTGTCGTGCAGTGCCAGTCGGAACGCTCGCAACACAAGAACCGTGCGACGGCTTGGAACATGCTACGTGCGCGGCTCTATGAGGTTGAGCTGAAAAAGCGCGAGGAAGCGGCGCAAGCCGAGGCGGAGTCCAAGACCGATATCGGCTGGGGGCACCAGATTCGCTCATACGTGCTGCAGCCCTATCAGCTCGTGAAAGACCTGCGCACCGGCGTTGAGAGCGGGACGCCATCCGCCGTGCTCGACGGTGATATCGACGCATTTATCGAAGCCGCATTGGCGCAGCGCGTCGATGGCAGCGCGGGTGTTGAGATCGAGGATATCGAGTAGGGACTTGCGACGCAGAGCCGCTCGCCTGACGCGCTATCCAGCCGTTCCGGCAATCGACTTGTAGCGATCTTCCAGCATCTGCTGATGCGCAATTGCTGCCGGGTCGAGATCAGACTTGGCGGGATGATCGGTCTCGAAATTCTCATACTCGTCAACGCCACGCACGAGCATCGCCGTGTCGAGATCGTGTTTGGTCTGGCGGACGTGGGTTGCGAGATATTGCACGTTCAGCCCGATGCGGCGGTCATCGGAGACGTTGGGCATGGAGGCATGCAGCGTCCAGCCGTGATGGAACGAGGCTTCGCCCGGTCGCAGCGGACACATGACGGCGGAGTTTTCCTCGACGCCGCGCACCGTCTGCCCCTGATAGAGCACGTTGGTGTCGTCCTCGGTCTCTTCGTGATCCATCCGGCCTTGCTTGTGCGTGCCCGGCACCATCCGCATGCATCCGCTCTCGGCCGTTGCGGGAGAGAGCGCAAGCCAGAGCGTGACCTGATCGTCATGGCTCAGGCCCCAGTACGTGAGATCCTGATGCCATGATACGTGTGCCGGCGCGTGCGGCTCCTTGATGATGTAAGTCGCGTTGTAGAGCAGGATGTTTGGGCCGATCATCGCCTCGACAATGTCAAGCACGCGGGGGTGGGTCACGAGTTCGAGCGGTGAACGCAGAATGGTGTGGGCTTTCGAGCGATAGTGCAGCGAGCCGAATGCCTCCTCCGCCTCTTCCAGACGGCGACGATGCTCCGCCGCTTCAGCCGACGAGATGATCGGCACGCCGGCGACATATCCATCCCGCTCGTAGTCCGCTGCGATCTGCGCAACCGAAGGTGTGGCCATGATCCGCTCCGATGTCTGTTCGGTGTCGGTCTCAATCTGTGGGTGTGGCATGAGCCATGGCAAGGTCTGCACACGACGCGGCACCGCGCCTGAAAGCGACATGCTGCGCGGTCACTGCGAAGTCGTGGGGTCTGCCGAGAGGTCAGGCACCGGGGTGTGATTGAAGCGGACGAGGTTGGCGATTCCTTCAGGGCCACCCCAAGCCTCCAGCCGTTCACGTTGGTCCGCAAAAGCGCGTGTGTTGACGGCGATGGGGTCAAGGATGGCATGCAAGCGTGCTTCGCCCTCGCCAAGAATTTCAGCGTGCTCGGTACTCTTGCCGAGATCGCGATGCTCGCGCGGGTCGTCCTGCAGATCGAACAATTGAGGACGGGCACCGACGTAGTGAATGTATTTCCAGCGGTCCCAACGGATCATGAAGAATCCGGTGGGGCTGCCGCCGTCGTGATACTCGCTGAAGACGGTGCGGTCTGGAGACGGCGTGCGTATTGTCTCGAAGAGGCTCGTCCCCGCGAGCGGGCCCGTCGGTGCATCGGTCGTCTGCGGCACGGCCATGGCGTCAAGGACCGTTGGATAGAGATCCAGCAAAGAGACGGGTGCGTCGCAGACCGCACCCGACGGGACACGTGGCCCGGCCATAATGAGCGGTACGCGCACCGAGTCCTCATACATGAGAGACTTCGTCCAAAAGCCATGGTTGCCGAGCAGTTCGCCGTGGTCCGAGGCGTAAAGCACCGTCGTGGTGTCGGCGAGGCCTGCATCATCGAGGCTTGAAAGGATCCTTGCCACGTTGGCATCGAGGAACGAGACCAGTCCAAGATAGGCCGCGCGCGCTTCACGGATGCGCGCCTCGTCGAAATAATCTCCGTAGCACCAGAATTCCCGCATGGCGGACAGCACAGGGTGATCGAGATGTCCTTCGACGTGGTGCGGAAGCGGCATCTTTGCCGGATCGAAATGGGCGGCGTGCTCTGCCGGTGCTGTCAGCGGATAGTGCGGCGACACGAGTGAGACAAAAAGCGTGAACGGGCGCGCGTCGGCTTGTGCTTCGGTCTTGAGCCAGCGGCAGGCCCGCTCAGTGATCGCACGGTCATAGCGGGTGTAGCTGCTCTCGCCCGTGCCGACGTCGTCGGCGAGCTCGCGGGCATGGTCTCGATAGTCGGGCATTGGGTCTCGGAGTAGTCCCTCGGCCCATCCAATGCCGCCCACCACATGCATCGGCAGAAGCTCTGGCGCGAAGCCATTGTCGTCTTCGCTCGAACGGAAATGCAGTTTGCCGACCGAGGCGCAGCGTCTGCCGGCAGCACGCACGGCATGTCCCCACGTCGGCACGCGACCATCATACGGCTCCGCCGAACTCCAGTAGCTCGTCTCATGGATCGGACGCCCGGTGTGGAATGCGGCGCGCGCCGGGACACAGATTGGTGACGGCGTGTATGCGTTCGTGAATCGTGCACCGCGTGCGGCAAGGGCATCGAGTGTTGGTGTGTGCGCCAGTGCGTGCCCTGCGCATCCCATCGCATCGGCAGCGTGCTCGTCCGACATGATGATGAGGAGATTATTCTGGTCGCTCATGCGGTGCCGACTGTGAGGTGACGGGGCGTCGTCCATAGCACGGTCTGTGCCCAAAGTTATGGGGGCGGCGCTGAGATCGATGATAACAGTGCGTCGGAGACGAACTACGTTTACAGTGCGCACGCATAGACGTGCCAACTTTCAACGCGTTCTGGGAGGAACCAATGAAACACACCTTGTTGACATCAGCCGTCGTGGCCGCATTCTCGTTGAGTGTTGCTGGCGAAGCGCTCGCTACCGAATGGAACGTCTCGCTATGGGGCAAGCGTCGCGCCTTCACCGAGCACGTTGAGAAGCTCGCCGAACTGGTCGCCGAAAAGACCGACGGAAAATTCAAGCTCAACATCTCTTATGGTGGTCTGTCCAAGAACAAGGAGAACCTTGACGGCATCTCGATTGGCGCTTTCGAGATGGCTCAGTTCTGCGCCGGATATCATGCCGACAAGAACCCTTCGATCACGGTGCTGGAACTGCCTTTCCTCGGCGTCTCGTCGCTTGAGCAAGAGGTGAAAATCTCACGTGCTGTCTACAATCATCCGGCTGTGAAGAAAGACCTCGGCCGTTGGAACGCGACGCTACTCATGCCGTCGCCGCTCCCGCAGTACAATATCGCCGGCGTCGGTGACGGACCGCAAACCCTCGATGAGTTCAAGGGGCTCGCCGTGCGCGCAACGGGGGGTATCGGCAAGGCGATGAAAGCCGTTGGTGCGGTCCCGACCTCAATGTCTGCCTCCGAGGTGCGACAGGCGCTTGACAGTGGTGTCGTGAAAGCCGTCGCGTTTGCACCGCATGCGCACATGGCGTTCGGAACGGTCGAGAGCGCCAAATGGTGGACGACCAACCTCAACCCCGGCACGGTCAACTGTCCTGTCGTGGTCAACACCGATGCGCTCAATGCGCTCTCAGACGGCGAGCGCGAGGCACTCATGAGTTCGGTCGATGCCGCGCTTGCCCACTATGTCTCGCACTACAACGATAAGACGATGGCCGCTTGGGGTCCGAAACTTGCGGAAAAGGGCATCAAGCAGATCACTTATGATGCGTCAGCCATCGACGCCTTCAAAAAATCTGTTGCCGGGCCGGCTGCGCAATCCTGGATCGAAGAGAACAAGAAACGCGGCCTCCCCGCGCAGGAGCTCTACGACCTGGTGACCAGCGAAGTTGCCAAGAACTAGCCAGTCGAAACGCACGATTTAGCGTCAGAGAGAAAAGCCCTTCACCACGCATCAGATGCGCTGGTGAAGGGTTCATGTCTCCCCGGAGCTTGCAGCGACGGGCAGCACTTGATGTCCGCGAGGGGGCGGCAATCTCATGGCAGGGGCATCGTCGGTGCTGCAGGATGGGACTCTCCTCAGCCGTCTGGATCGCGGGCTGTTTCGTCTGGAGACCGGGCTCGCCTTGGTTGGCGGTCTTGCGGTTTTCTCACTCATGTTGCTCGCGGTTGTCAGCGTCGGCGGCCGCAATTTTCTCAATCAGCCGATCCCCGGCTACGTTGACTGGATCGAGCAGGCGATGCCCCTCATCGCCTTTGTTGGCGTGGCATACTGCCAACGTCTTGGCGGCCACATCCGCATGGACATGTTCGTCGCTCTGTTGCGGGGCCGCGCTCTTTGGATCCTCGAATTCTTCGGTACGCTGCTTGTTCTCGTGCTTATGTTGCTGCTCGTCTGGGGGAGCTGGTCGCACTTCGAGCGCTCGTTTGACTGGAACGCGCCCTTCTGGAGCAGGGACTCAAGCCTCGACATCCGACTACCACTCTGGCCGGCCAAACTTCTCGCACCGATCGCTTTTGCCGTCCTCAGCTTGCGCCTTGCGCTTCAGCTCTGGGGTTTTGGCCGCGCAATCGTCACGGGAGATAAAAAACCCGTGGCTGTTCCGTTCATCGAAGATGCGCAAGCCATAGCGGCCGCCGAAGCGAACACGGTTTCCGGCGCACCAGTCGAGAACGGATCTTCGGACAATCCGGCGTCGATCAGCGAGCGAGGCACGCGCTGATGGACAGCATTGACATTGGCCTCATCGTTTCGGGCTTCCTGCTCGTCATGGTCGTGCTGGGTGTGCGGGTGGCGTTTGCTGCCGCGATTGCCGGGCTCGTCGGCCTCATCTGGATATTCTGGGCGAAGCGTGGCTATGACCCATCGCACTTCGTGTGGGCGCTCACCGTCGCCGCAAAAACGGCGGGCCAGGTGCCCCATTCCAAGATTGCTTCGCAAGCGCTGTCGCTCATCCCGACATTCATCCTGATCGGATATCTCGCGTACTACGCCGGCCTGACCAAAGCTCTGTTCGAGGCGGCAAAACGCTGGGTCGGTTGGTTGCCGGGCGGCCTCGCCGTCTCAACGGTGTTTGCCACCGCCGGTTTTGCGGCCGTGTCCGGCGCGTCGGTCGCAACGTCTGCGGTCTTTGCACGCGTTGCCATCCCGGAGATGTTGCAGCTCGGCTATGACAAGCGTTTCGCTGCCGGTGTCGTCGCTGCCGCTGGAACGCTTGCATCCCTTATTCCTCCCTCGGCAATCCTCGTGATCTACGCCATCATTGTCGAGCAGGACGTCGGGGCATTGTTGCTCGCAGGCTTTCTTCCTGGTGCATTTTCGGCGGTGATCTACGGCGGGCTCGTCGTCGGCATGGCGCTGCTGTTCACGGGGTTTGGCCCGCCGGTGCGCGGGTTCACGTGGGCGCAACGGTTTCAGTCACTTCCGGGTGCGTTCCCGATATTTTTCGTCGTCGCGATCATCATCCTGTTTATTTATAATCCCTTTGGTGGTGATGCATGGGGGACGCCCACGGAAGGCGGTGCGCTTGGCGCTTTTGTCGTCTTTCTCATGGCGATGTACCGCGGCATGCGGTGGCCCCAGCTCAAGAGCGCGCTGCTCGAGACGGCAAAACTTTCGGTGATGATCTTCACGATCATCTGGGGGGTTTTGATCTACGTCCGATTTCTCGGGTTCGCAGATCTGCCGGGCGCATTCTCGGACTGGATAACCTCGCTTGACCAGAGCCCGATGCTGACGCTCATTCTCATCCTGTTGGCCTATGCCGTGCTCGGCATGTTCATGGATGCGATCGGCATGCTGCTGCTTACGCTGCCGGTGGTGTATCCGGCCGTCATTGCGCTGAATGGCGGCGAAGGTGTCAGCGCGGCGGACAGTGCGTTCGGTATGTCGTCGGTCGGCTGTGCGATCTGGTTCGGCATCATCGTCGTGAAGATGGCCGAGCTCTGTCTGATCACCCCGCCAATCGGTTTGAACTGCTTCGTCGTCGCTGGTGTTCGCCCGGAGATCTCCGTGCAGGACGTGTTCAAAGGTGCGGCCCCCTTCTTCGTCGCTGACGCTCTCACCATCGCTGGTCTGATTGCGTTTCCATGGATCGTGCTCTGGCTGCCCGGACAGTTGCTTGGAGGGTAATGCCTCAGCGCGAGCCTGCCGTCGCCGCGGGGAGCGCGCCGCGCGCACGAGCGGATAGAAACGCATAGGCTCGCTTGCTCTGCGCGAAGGCTCTCGGCGTTTCTGTGAAACACCTGCCGCTTTGACCGTCTGAATTTGGTGCAAGGCCCGGCCGGATTTCGCATCGCGAAATCCGATGGCGGAGAGAGGGGGATTCGAACCACGTCGCCTCTGGCGACCGGGGGAAAATCGAGGGCTTGGTAGCGCCAAGGCGTGTCTGTGTCCGCAGGCTCCCGGTGTTTCTGTGAAACACCTGCCGCTTTGACCGTCTGAGCTTGGTGTGAGGCCCGGCCGGATCTCGCATCGCGAAATCCGATGGCGGAGAGAGAGGGATTCGAACCCTCGAGACGGTTGCCCGCCTACACGCGTTCCAGGCGTGCGCCTTCGACCACTCGGCCACCTCTCCAGCGATGCAGGGCATACGTGTCCCGGATGGAGAAGACAAGCGCACGCCTCTCTTGACGTTGCGCGCGAAGCGCGCGGGTGCGCCTTCGACCACTCGGCCACCTCTCCAGCGATGCGGGGCATACGTGTCCCGGATGGAGACGACGAGCGCACGCCTCTCTTTAGGTCGCGCGTGGACGTGCTCAGGGAGCTTGAGATGATGCGGCGCGTTCTCGGGTTACGCGCCGCGCTGTGCGTTGGCAAAGGCCCGAGCCATGGACTACGGCGTCATTGGCTGCCACGACGCCGGCGTTATTGGGAGACACATCGCTGTGAAGCGAGGCGCGGCGTTGGTTGGCGCGGTGCGATGCGCGGCTTATACCGTGGGGCTGATCAGACGAGGATTGCCAGGCAATCGCCTTCAAGGAGCAGGGTTTTGGGATTTGTTGGCCGAGTGATCGCGAGCTGGTTCCTGATCGTGGCAATCGTTGCGCTGGTACACGACGGGATCAAGTCGATCGCGAATGACGGCGGGTTCGTCATGACGGCGCTCGGCAAGCACTGGTATGATCTGCACCCGACGAGTCTCAACGCAACCCAGGCCGGGATCGAGCGTAAACTGTCGCCGACGTTGTGGGACCCGTACTTTATCAACGTGCTGCAAACGCCGACGTGGATCGTGTTCCTTGTCCTGGCTGGTCTGCTTTACTTCGTCTCGCGTCGTCGTCGGCGAACGAACGTTTTCGCGAACTGATCAGCTGGTGCCGGTGAACAGCCCGCTGCGATAGAGGTCGTACAGGAGCCCGGCACCGGCAAGGCCGAATAGCGCAAGCGCGATCCCGGTCTGGAACCATCGGTTGTCGCGTCGCATGCGAGTGAGCGCGCTGTCCGACAGTGGCAGTCGCGACCAGTCGGGCGGGCCTTTCAGCAGAGCGCGCACCTGGGTGCCGCCGTCGACCGGCGGAACCGTCTCGAAAGGAACGTCTGCCCACTCCGCGATCGTGCGGCCAATCTCGGGGTAATCGAGAGCCGGGTCCGGCGAGTTGTCGTTAACATATCCGAGCATCACTCGGCGGCCGTCATTCAGCTTGAGCGTGGTCGCGCGTGTCATCACGGGCACGTTGATCGCGCGATAGATTTCGCATCGGCTCTCGACCTTCTCTATGTCCCCGAAAGCGACCGTTTCCTTGTTGTAACCGATGCCGGGGTGCGGGCCGCGCCAGCGCGGTGTGGAGACTTCAACAGTGTCGGGCGCGACCGTGACGCGAGAGCGGAACGACGCCTGGACGTTCGTGAACAGGAACAGCATCCACGTGCCAAAGAGTGCTGTGAGCACTGTGGCGGAGGCCGCATCAGCCCAAAAACCGTTGATGCCGCGCAGGATGACCATCACCGGCATACTCACCAGAAACGGCAGCATCACCATGAAGACGAACGCGAGGATGGTGCGGCGGGCTTCGCCGGCTTCATAGATCCGGGTTTCGCGCGCTTCCGCAGGCGTTCCCGGCGCCTTCTCGTCCGTCGTGATCTCGGCGGGGGATGCGGGGGTGTCGTCTGGCGCGGGGGATGTGTCAGTCATGTTGGTGGCGTGCCCTCCCTTGCAACGCGCTTCTGATCTTGCCTGCTGGCGTCGCGACACGCAACGCGATGGCGTATGACTTTGGTATTTTCAGGCAATCCCCATATCCTGTGCAAGCTGCGGCTTCATTGACGTGCGAATGACCCGGCTCAGCGCCGCCATGGTTCACACCAATCCGGAGATACGTTCGCGATGTTTTTCCAGCGCAAGAAACTCGAGATCCCAAGCAAGGCCGATGCATTGCCGGGGCGCGATACGCCGCTGCCAACCGCGACGCACCATTTCGTCAATGGCGTGGCACTGCATCCGCCATTTCCGGCCGGGCACGAGGTGATCTATCTCGGCATGGGATGTTTCTGGGGCGCAGAGCGCATGTTCTGGAA